>CAKPJK010000003.1 GCA_934162615.1 uncultured Clostridia bacterium | reverse complement strand
AAACTGACTTTTCAATATTTTCTATTCTTATTTTAATATATAACTGCATATCTTCAAACATTGGATTAAATTTAAATATCCAACCATCTTATTTTGGATTTCTGTCTTCTTCTGGGCCTGAAAAACAATCTTCTACAGTAAGTTCTCTTATATTACCATATTATATTAGGACTAATTGCCTTTATTTGTTTTTTATATTTTTCTAAATTATAGTTTTTTTCTTCCATATAACACCAACTCTATAACTAATAGTTTAAAAAATATAATAAGGTTCTGCCATTTTTATATTTTATACTTTTTTATCATCAAATCATTATATTAAAATGGAAAGTCTTCTATATTTCTATTAATCTTTGTTTTTACGTATTCTATAAATGATATTTCTAACTCTGGGTATTTTTTTCCATCTCTCTATATATTTCATTTAAGATTTTAAAATATTTTTTATCAATTTCATATATATCATTAATTTGATAATCTACTATAAAATTTGACATATATACTTTATCAAAGAATTCTAATCTTTTTAAATTATTAGGTATATCTTCTAAAAAAGTTTTTATTGATTTATCTGATATATTATTCATTAATGAAAATGTTTGTTCTTTATTTTCACTATCTTCTCCATATTCAAAGTAACATATTTTTTCCATAATGTCTTGTAAAGCATTTTTTAGTTCTTTTATATCTAAAATTTTAATTTTTTCACCTGTATATATCTTCGTATTTTCTTCTTCAATTTGTTTTTTACCTTTATTATAGTTTTCTATTTCTGTTAAGATTTCTTTTATATTTTGAAATCTACACTTTGGATCATCATTTAAGCATTTGTCTACAATGTTATCTAGAAAATGCATTCTCGAAGTATTAAATTTTTTATATAAATTTTTTCTATGTGTCCCTTTAGTTGTCTTTCCAAAAACTAGCCATTGTATTATTTGACCTATAGCATATATATCCATTGTTTCATCTGGATCTATTTCACTGTTTCTTTGTTCAGGAGCAGAAAAATCAAAATTTGCTAAACGCTCACCTTCAGTTGTATGTCCTGTTTGCTCAAAAATTTCAGGATTATAATATGCTATTCCAAAATCCGCAATGTATAATCTCCCATCAGAGTCAATCAATAAATTATCAGGTTTCAAATCTCTGTGAATAATGCCTTGTTGATGCATAATATCTGTTGCATATAGTATTTGTTTTACAATATCAATAATTTCATTTTCGCTATATTCTTCACTATAGCATAGTTTACCATTATATTTTTTCATACATATTAACGGATAGATATTGTTATTAATTACTATTTCATCATAAAAATACATTTTTACAATTCCATCTTTTTCGCTAAGTTTTAAAATAACATTACCATATTCACACAAGAATCTATTTAATTTTTGTTTAGTATTATTTATTAAAAACTTTACTGCAACATCAACCTCTGCCATTTTTCCAAAATAAACTGTTCCATTTCCTCCTGATTTACTTTCTAAATTAGATATTAATATTTTTCCATATTTTGTTTTTAAGTATAAGTTATTAGCTTTTAAATAATTATTAATTTCTCTAATAGATAATTTTCCTGTTTCTATTTGCGTTTTATTATTTAGTATCTTTTGTTCATAAATATCTATAATTGGATATAATTCTTTTCTTAATTTTTCTCTTCTTTCTTTGTATCCTCCGTATTCTTGCATATTTCTTCTAAAGTCATTTTTTGTTTTAACCAGATTAAAAATTTCAGGCACATCATAGCCTTCTTTTTTTGAATCCATTTTTATTTCTAGTAGGCCTCTTGAAAATTCTTCATCTGTTATTGTTTCATTATTATATGTTGCAAGCTTTTCTAATTCGGTATAATAATTATTTATTTTTTTAGCATCCATTTTGTTCACTCCAGAATTTTTTCATATTTTATCATATTTTGTCTTTTTTACAATAATAGAAATCTATCAAATTATATAATGAAAAACATAGCCATGCTCATGTTGAATATAGCTCTGCAAAAGTATTAAATTATTTCTTCCCTATTGAATTTAAAATACTATACTTCTTCCTCATACTTTTCTATATACCTGCTTAAATATTCTTGCATGTTTTTATCACAGGCATAAACATAGCAGCCTTTAATACCTCTCTCCATCAACACTTTATATGTATTAATTATATAATTTTTTACAATAGTTTCGTCCGTTCCTCTTTTAACGTTTTTATCTTTTAGTTCATCTATATGAACTTCAATTTTATTTTTTTCTTTGTTATAACTTATGTCTGGTCCTATAATTACGCCAACATAGTTTAAATCATATCCTTGTACTGTGTGTATGCATCCAATTTCATTTACTGCATTACTTGATAAGATCCAGCCCTCTCTTGTATGATTCCATATATATTTTTTTCCATCAAAGTCAAAATCATATAGTCCTTCTTCTTCTATTTCTTTATACGTTTTTCCTTGTGTTTCCCATTTCCAGTCATATCCAGCAACAGTTCTACATAGTCCCATTTTTTTATTTAGTTCTTTTATTTTCTTTATCATATCGTTCGGATTTTTAAATAGTTTTATCTCAAAATCTTTAGATGATTCCATCCTGCTTTTCAAAGTACATTTAAATAATTTATCTATACTTTCTAAGAATAATTCTCCTGATTTGCATCTTAATTGTGTTGTTAATGAATAGCATTTATCACTATTTTCTCTTATTAATTTATCCATCTTTTCTTTTGATATATCTGATCCTTTAACAGTTTGATTGCCATCATAAAATAATACTTTATATTTTGAATTCATATTTATCCAATCTAATTGTGTTGATGTATTTTCATCTATACCAAGTGTTCTACACTTTTTCTTAAAGTCTCCCATATTGGGTATATTTTTATACTGTGCCAATCTATGTGCTTCATCACATATGATTACATCATAATCATTTTTTATTACATCTCCTGGTGCGATTACAATATTTTTTAGCATTTTTTTGTTTATCCCTTTAAAGACCTCCTTTAATGTTGTTCTTAAAGACGTCATTGGAACGACAAATCCAATTTTTATTTTTCCATTGCATAATATATATTTTCTTAATCTATGAATAGTTCTATCATATTCTGATGTGATTTCTATTTCTTCTCCTTCTTTATAAGTATCAATATTACTAAAATCTGCATTGACTATATTATAAATTAAATTTATTGCTAGTATTGTTTTTCCTGTTCCTGCTAAACCAGTGATAATTGATGTATTATTTGTATTTTTTCCTTCTAAGCAATCCAATATATTGTTAATTATTTTGCACATAATATCTTCTTGTTCATTGGTTAATGATGTAAATGGTGAATATTTATATATATCAGAATTGATTATACTATTGTATGATTTATTCACTAATTTTTTATTTTGAAGTTCTTTCCATATATTTTCTAATTTGTTTAAATACATTTCTCTTTGGTAGTAATTGTGTTTGGCTGATTGTCCACTATTTTTATTTAATATTCCCTTATCTGAATCAAATCTTGAATCAGCATAAAACATTCTTATTAAGCTTTGTTCAATATCTAATATTGCAGATTTATTAAATTTTTTATCAAATATTATATTTATCATATCCAAAAATTTCCTGTCTGAATTGCTTAAATGTTGTGCCATTCTACTTTTTATATTAGATGTTTCTCCAATGTATATTTTATCTTTGTTGTTTATTAAATATACAACTGGCCAATTGATGTATTTTGTATTAATTTTTTTTAGTGTATCTTCGTTAAATTTGTATTCTTTTACTTCAAAATCCGTTTTCATTAATATTCCCCCATTTTACTTTATAATTTATTGTATTTAGTGCTTACTCCTTTTGCTTTTTCTACCGGATATTTTTTCTTTGTTTTCTCTAATTTTTTTAATATTATTTCCTCTGGACTAACATTTAATTTCATAGCCATTTGAATGCAATAAGTGAAAACATCCGCCAATTCTTCGCAAACCTCTTCTTTATTATAATTTTCACTATCCCATTGAAAACATTCTAATAATTCCCCTGATTCAATTGCTATTGATTTAGCCAAATTTTCTGGTGAATGAAATTTATCCCAATCTCTTTCTTCATTAAATTTTTTTATTTCATTTATTAACTCTTCCATATTGTCTCTCCTTTTTATTGTACTTTT
Organism: uncultured Clostridia bacterium; assembly: GCA_934162615.1. Classification (GTDB taxonomy): domain Bacteria; phylum Bacillota; class Clostridia; order TANB77; family CAG-508; genus CAG-269. The sequence goes on along the minus strand of CAKPJK010000003.1, from coordinate 61,953 downwards.
AATACACCTTTATAAAAATACTTTTTTTGATTATATCATTACAAATATTCAATTCCAACGCATTTATTGTTAAAATTTGTCTATATACGTCAGTTTTCTGTATAATTTATTTAAATTTTTTATTTTTCTTTTTCGAATGGATGAATTTTATGGATTCTTCATAAAAAAAGCACCTGCCAAAATCCAGCAAATGCTTCATTTTATTGTATTTTTGCAACAGCAATTAAAATTGATAGTATTCGGGTTATGAGTCAATATCTATATCCTCCTCATGTACTCCTCAACCAATGGAATCCTTGCCTTATCCTTCTCCCTACTGCTACTCTTCAAAAACTCATAATACATCTCAATACTCTGAAGATTATAATTTCCCCACTTTTCTATCTTCCAATCTTCCTTTGTTTCCAAAACGCACTCAATTTTCTCATTAACAATATACCATCCATTAGCTTTTTGCTTTAAATTATAATTTTTCTTTAATTCCTCTAATCCCTTCTCTGTAACCGCTATATCCAAATCACCTGCATCCGGATACAAATCTCTCATAACCAACGCTCCACTTGATAAAATCCAAAATTCATTTTTGTCTAATTTTAAACTTTCTATCAATTCTATTAATTCTTTTTTATTCATTCTATTTTCCATAATCAACCTCTATATTTTTTACTATTTTTCCTTGCAGTTATATACTTTTTCATATTTCATACTCCCACAAGTTCAATTTTCCTTTTGCATCAATTGGTTCTTCAAAGACATTTACATTTTCCAACTGCTATGCAAATTTTTCAGCAAATGTACTTTTAGCATAAACATCTTTATTTTAAATCATTGTTTATTTTGTGGACTGGAAATTTATTTTCCTTCAAAATATCTTTTACAGCTATTGGTAGTAATGAGTACTCATCCATTTTTTTTAAATCGAGCCATTCATATTGTAAATAGTCTTTTCCTTCAATATTTTTCATTGTGCATTCTATTTTTTTGTCATCTTCATCTGTAAATTCTGCTTTATGTATAAACATTATTTCATGATATTTTGACCCTTTCATTTCGAAAAAATTTTCAATTGTTGCAATATATCCTGTTATTTCAATTTCTTTTCCTAGTTCTTCTTTTATTTCTCTTTTTACTGTTGTGGCTGAGTCTTCTCCTATTTCAACTCTGCCTCCTATTAAAGCATAGTGGTCATATTTTATATTTCTGTGTACTAACACTTTTCCATTATGAATTATTATTCCTGCCGCTCTTACATTTAATTTGTAGTTTTCTACATCAATTGTTAAATCCATTAAAATCTCCCCTTTCTTTTCCACAATTATATCACTTTTTGTGGATAATTTTAATAATTTTTAATATATATTGTATTGTCTATAAAAATTTCTTACCTATTTTTCTTATTTTTGCAACAAAGAATCCCTCATATAATTCTGTCGGTTTTACACATAGAGTTCCTGGAATCTTTGCTGGAAGTATTGGTAATTCTTCCATTCCTTCAAAGTTTATAGGAACAATTTCTATGTTTCCGCTTTTTATAACTGATGCCACAACATCTTCGTTTTCGCAATCTAATATTGAGCATGTTGAATATACCATTTCGTGTCCTGGTTTTAGTAATTTTATTGCTTTGCTTAATAATGTTTTTTGTGTCTTTGATGACCTTTCTATTAATTGTTCTGTAAAATATTTTTCTATATTTGCATTATTGTAGTCTAATGTGCCACTTCCGCTACATGGTGCATCTAACAAAATTTGATCAAATGAGAAAAAGTCGTCTATAAATCTTGAGTCTTTTGGCATTGTGAACACACATGTTGCTCCTTGTTTGTCTACATTGTATTTTAATCTTTCTGCTCTTATTTTGTTTTTTTCACATGCCGTTATGTGTGCTTTGTTATTTGTAAGTGCAGCTATTTGTGTTGTTTTTCCTCCTGGAGCTGCCGCCATGTCTAATATGTCTGTTCTTTCTTTTGGTTTTAGTATTATTGGTGGTAGCATTGATGATAGACTTTGCAAATAGATTTTTCCGTTTTTATATATTTCCATTTCTTGTATTGTTTTTTCGTCTGCATTTTTTATTATTAGTGCTTCTTTGCTCCATTTTACTGTTTCATATTCTATTTTTTCTTTTTCTAGTTCATTTTTTATTTCTTCTATGTTGCTTTTTATTGTGTTTATTCTAAGTGTTGTTTTTCTTTTTGTTTGATATCCTTCTATTATTTCTTTTGTAATTTCTTTTCCATATTGTTTTTCTAATTTTTCTTCTAAAAATTTCATTTTTATTTCCTTTCACTGCACTTTGATTCTTTAATCATTATACAGATTTCTAAGTCTTTTAGCTAAATTTTTATCCTTATTTTTTGAATTTTTTAGTTAAATATTATCACATAAATTTGTCTATTACAAGTTTATTTTTTCTTTGATTTGCATATACTATATAAGAGAAATTATTTTTAGTGACTAATTATTGAATTACTTGCTATGTTATCGTAAATTTCTGAAATTTTATTCAAAACCCTTGACAAATTCACTTTTTAGGATGTATAATATACTAGTCAACACATCGCGGGGTGGAGCAGTTGGCAGCTCGCAGGGCTCATAACCCTGAGGTCGGTGGTTCGAGTCCATCCCCCGCAACCAAAAATTTTAGCATCTACATTTTGTAGATGTTTTTTTATTCTAACAAAAGCGGACATTAATAACATTATCACTTATTAAGACTTTTTTAAGTCCGCTTCTTTGTTCGCGCGCGAAATTTGCTTTATGCAAATTTCTGTGCAAAGTATTTATATTATAAGAAGTTCGGATAACTTTCTTATAATATAAAAAAGTTATGAAAGTTTTTATATACTCTCATAACTTTTTATATTATTTTTCTGTTGTGAATGAAATTCCCCATGCTTCTTTTAAGATTTGGCCATCTTCTTCAAAGTTATCTGAATCAGATGATTGAGTTATTTCACAACTAATTAGCCATCCACTTGATTTTGAAATTGAATAAATTTCATTATGATATTTTGAACCGTCATTATAAGTTACTTTTACATATGTAACTTCATTATTATTAACAGTTATTGTTTTTGCATCTTGCCATGTTAAATCTTTATAATAATTTGATCCTTGACGTCTTCCATATGTTGATTTTTTCTTAGTTTCTACATATTCGTTTATTTCTTCTTCTTCAAAGCTGTAAACCAAACTTGAATTATCTTTTCTGAATTCTGCTCTTGAATCCATTGTGCCTGTTCTTTTGTCATTATATGTATATCCTTCTGGTCCTGTTATATAAAATGTTTTACTTGATGTGTATGATCTTAATTTATATTTTTCGTCTCCTGTGTTTTTGTTTGATTTTTCTGAATTATTTGTTGATTTACTTTCGTTTTTGCTTACTGTATTACTTGTCGCATTTTGAGCAGAATTATTTTCTGCTTTTTTTCTAAATACAAAAAACGTAATTCCTACTAATATGCATACACATACTAATACTATAATTGATATTAATATTTTCTTTTTCATTATCCATTCCCCTTTATATTCTTTTATAATTTAATTAAAATTACTATTTATTCAATTCCTTATATCTCTTAATTTTCATAGTAGAAGTTTTTTCAAACTCACCCTCTTTAATCTCAAGAGCCTTAACTGCTTTGTAAGAAGTCAATTTTTTATTTACTTCTTTAATATTTTTCCAAATTATATCATAAATTTCTTTTTCAGAAAGGTCTCCATGTAGTTCTTTGATTTTGTCATAATCTGGAATAACCCTTGCAGTAATAATCAATTCTTTTTCTTCTCTTCTGCTATTTGCTTCTGGTTTTTTACCATAAACCATAGATTCTTTTATTTCATCTACTTTATCTAATAGCATTTCGATTTCTTCTGGATATATATTTTTTCCATTTTGAGTAACAATAACATTTTTGCTTCTTCCTGTTATAAAAATGTATCCATCTTCATCTATATATCCGATGTCACCAGCATTGAAGTATCCGTCTTCGTCTATTACCTTTTTAGTTTCTTCTTCATCTTCATAATAACCTAACATTAGAGTTGGTGATTTTATCAAGATTTCTCCCTCTCCGTTTTCGTTTGGGTCTTTTATTTTGATGTCTGCTTGAACGATTGCTTTACCAGCTGAGCCTACACATGGCTTGTATTCTGGTGTTAATGCTGCTATTGGTGCAGTTTCTGTTAGTCCATATCCTTGTAGGAATGTGATTCCTATATCTTCTAGCCAGTTACCTACTTTTTTGTCTATTGGCGCTGCTGCAGATACTATGATTCTTAGTCTTCCTCCTAAGTTGTCATATATTTCTTTGAATACTTTTTTCTTGATGTCTATTCCTGCTCCTTTTAATGCGTTTGTTACTGATATCATTGTGTTTACCATTTTGTCTTTTTTGCTTTTTACTATTTTTTCATTTATTTTTTTGTATAAACTTTCTACTAATAATGGTACTGTTAAAATTGCTGTTGGATGTGCTTCTTGTAGGTTTGGTACTATGTATCTTAGTCCTTCACATACTGCTACTGATGCTCCTGTTGCCATTGGTAGTAAGAATCCTATTGTTGATTCATAGCAGTGATGTAATGGTAATACTGAGAATAGCATATCTATTGGATATAGTTTTACGTATGCAGATACTGCATTGACGTTTTCTGCTAGGTTTCTGTTGTTTAGCATTACTCCTTTTGCATTTGATGTTGTTCCTGATGTGAAGAATAGTATTTTGAATTCTTCTGGGTCTATTTCTATTTTTTCGAAACTGTTGTCTCCTGATTTTATTATTGATTTTCCTAAATCTATTAAGTATTGTAATCCAACTTCTTTGTCTTCTAGTTTGTTTTCTGATTTCATTTCAATAAAATATTCTACTTCTGGAATGTCTTCTTTTATTTTTTTGATGTCTTCTGCTTTTTTTGGTGAATATATTATTGCTGATGCTCTTGATCTTTTTACTATGTTTTCTAATTCGTTTAGTGGTAATTCTCTGTCTGTTGGTACTGCAATTCCTACTCCACATAGCATTGCCATGTATGATACATACCATCCGTATTGTGTTTCTCCAATTATGATTACTCTTTTATTTTTTAGGTTTAAGACATTTGTTAATGCTGTTCCTAATCCAAATACATCTTCTTTAAATTCTTTGTATGTTGTTATTTTGTATGGTGTTTTGTGGTCTGGTTTTTCTAGTATACAGTCTTCGCTTGGATATTTTTCTACTGTGTTTAAGAAAAATTCTCTTACTGTTTTGTAGTGTGTCATGTCTTCATATGGTGTCTCTCTTTTTTTCTTTAGATTCTTTTTTTCTAGTTTTTCGTAGTCTATTTCGTTTAATTCTTCCATTACGTCCATTTTCATTTTTTTGAATTTCATCTTTGGAACTTTTATGTCTCTTAATCCCATTTTTCATTACCTCTTTTATTTTGTTTTTTCATATTATATATGATTTTGCTTATTTTTTCAAGTATTTTTTATTATAATACCCGGTCAGTTTTTTATTTTCAATAATTTTTTTCACCTTCTATTGACTTTTACATAAAATGATGGTATACTAAATTACTAGAAGAGTATACTAGTGTAATAAGAATAAGAGGTGATCGTGTTGAAAAAGGAACAAGTCATAGAGGCTGCAAGACTTTTATTCTACAAATATGGATTCAAAAAAGTATCAATGGACGAAATAGCAAGAGAAGCCGGAGTAACCAAAAAAACTATTTACTCCTATTTTTCAAGTAAAGATGACTTACTAAAATACTTTATTCAAGAGGAAATTCTCAACATGAAAAATATTGTAGAAGAAATTGATAAAAAAAATTTAGATTTTTTTGATACAGTAAGTCAATCAATTTGTGGTCTTTTAAGATACAGAAGAGACAAAGATTTTCTAAGTACAATTACAAAAGAGGCCGAATGGTTAAAAAATCCTGTTATAATTCAAAACCTAGAATTAATTGATACACAAATTCAAAATTACATTAAGGGTAAGTTGAAAAAGGCAAAAGATATTGGAAATATATATTATGAAGATATTGATATCACTGCTTTTTTAATATACAAAATGTATATTGCCCTTATGTTTGAGTGGAATGAAAGTGAAAAAAAATTAGATGAACAAATGATAGCAAGCAGTATTACTGCAATTTTAAAAAATGGTTTAAGAAAGGATGTAAATTAATATGAAAAAAGAAAAAATTTTAAAAATCGTAATCATATCAGTTGTCATTTTAATTCCAATAATTTATAGTTTTTTCTATTTAAAATCTTATTGGAATCCATATGGTGATTTAACTGGTTTAAAAATTGCTGTTGTTAATTTAGATGATGGCGAAAATAATGAAAATCAAGGGGCTGAGTTCTTAAAATCTTTGCAAGATGATGGAACTTTTGATATTTGCCCTGTGTCTTTAGACGAAGCAAATGAGGGTATGCAAAATGGTGATTATTATGCAACAATTACAATTCCTAGCAACTTTACAAAGTGTTTAAATAGTGCTTCTACTACAGATAAACAAATATCTACAATAACATATAGTCCAAACCAAGCTTCAAATTATTTGTCTTCTCAAATAATTAATAGTGCGGTTAAGACTATGGAAATAAATTTACAAGCCAAAGTTAGTAGTGCTATAGCAGGTAACTTGGCAGATAATTTAAAAAGTGTTCCAGATAGTTTAGAAACTGTTTCTGATGCATCTAGCCAATTATTAGATGGTTCAAAAACTTTAACTTCTGGTTTAAAAGAAATTAGTGATGGTACTTCAAAATTAAATAATAGTTATACAGAATTTGATAATGGTGTTAATTCTGCATCAGAAGGAAGCAAATCTTTAAAAAGTGGAATTGACCAAGTTAATTCAGGCGTAGATAGTTTAAGCACTGGTTCTAATTCATTAAATACTGCTATTTCTCAAATAAATGCTGGTGTTGATGAATTATCTAGCAAAGGTGCAGATGGTATAAAATCTTTATCTGATGGTATAACATCAATAAATAATGGTGCAGAAAGTTTAAATACTAATTTGTCTGCATATGTTGATGGAACAACAAAATTAGCAAATGGTGCTACAGCATATGTAACAGGAACTAATAATTTATTGAACAATGTTGATAAGTACATTGATTCTGTTGATAGTTCAAATGCTCAAATGGCTAGTCTGTTAGAAAACTTGGCTAAATTAAAAACAAGTTCTGATCCTAATACACAAAAATTAGCTATTAAAGCACAAGCTATAATTGATAGTAAAGGTGCTGAACAATTGGCAACTGCTGGTGCTCAAATTAAGGCTGGTAAATCTAAATTAACTGCATCAAACGCTACATTAACAACTGGTGCTACAAAGTTACTAAATTCAGGTGATGCATTAAAAAATGGTTCAAATAGTTTGTATGCAGGAACTAAACAATTAGCACAAGGTTCTGCTTCTTTAGGACAAATAACATCTGGTATTACTAATTTAAAATCTGCTTTGAATCAAGTTCAAACTGGTACTAAATCATTACAATCTGGTGTTGGTACTTTAAAAATTGGAACTACAAAATTGGCTTCTGGCAGTGATAGTTTACAAAGTGGATTAACTACTTTAAGTAATAGTTCTTCTCAAATAAAATCTGCTTTAAATACTTTAGATAATGGTACAAGTTCTGCATATACAGGAAGTACTCAATTAACAAGTGGTTTACAAGAATTTAATACTGCAATAAATAACAATATAGATTCTACAAATACTGAACTTAAAAAACTTTCTGGCATAGAAGATTTTGCAGAAGACCCTGTAGAATTTAAAACTGAAGCTTATGGTGAAGTTAACTCTTATGGTATTGCATTCACACCATTATTCTTATGTATTGGTTTATGGGTTGGTGCTTTAATGTGTTATGTTGTTTTATATTATGACCAAAAGCATAGATTTGGAATTTTAGACCATGATAGTAAAAATAAATTTGTACAAAATATTGTTTACATTGCTTTAGGTGCTGTTCAAGGTGTTATAGTTGCTGCATTATTACAATTAGGTTTAAAATTTGATGTTCAAAATGTTGGATTATATTATTTTGCAAGTATTTTAATTGGTATAACATTTACAAGTATTATTCAATTCTTAATTAGAAACTTTGGTGATGTTGGTAAATTCTTAGCATTGATAATCCTTGTTTTACAATTAGCCGCTTCTGGTGGTACATTCCCAGTTGAGACAATTGATAAAGGTTTCCAAGCTGTTACACCATTCCTACCAATGACTTATTCTATTAAGTTATTAAGGGAAGTTTTAGTACCTTCTGCAACAAACTTTAAATCAAATTACATTATGATTTTACTTGCTATTACAGTTTGTACTTTAGCTATAACTTATATTGTTGATATAATAAAAGCAAAAAAAAATGCTAGCACTACTGTTACAGAAAATAAATAACAAAAAACAACCTAGAATTTTAAATTCTAGGTTGTTTTTTATTTAACATCTTTTGCTGTTTTTTTATATATTGCATAACTGAATAACCCAATTACTGCAACGATTATTATTGTAATAACCTCATATTCTTGTACTCCTGCTTTTGGCAAAGTATTTTTTGCTGCTGTATTATCTTTTGCTATTGCATTATTTGTAGTTGTATTTGTTGTAATTGTATTTTTTGTTGTATTGGATTCCACGTTGTTTTTTGTTGTTGTATTTTCGTTTTTTATAGTATTTGTTTCTGTTGTTGTTCCTGTGTTTTTTTCTTTATTTATTATTATGCTAACATCATTAACGTTAATGTCTCCTGTGCCACCATTTGCAACTATTCCACCTGATACTACAATATTCTTTATAGTAACTTTTGTAGTATCTACACTTATTGACGTTTTTACTTTTAATGTAATTGAAAATACAGTCTCCTCTGTTGTAACTTTATCATTTTTTAAAGCCGTCATTTTATTTGTTTGTGATGCAAATGTTGGTGTCCAATTTGTAGATGATTTTATATCTGATGTTGTTAATGTTTCAAAAACATTAGTATCATAGTCTAATTGTGCTGTTAAGGTATTAATTCCATTACCAGCATTTACATTTGTTAAGTTTACATTAATTGTAACTGTATCCCCCTCTTTAAGTTTTGAATCACTTTTTAATGACATCTTTGCCGAATAATTTGTATCTGCTAGAGCTATTGTATTTATAGCTATTAGCATCATAACTGTTATTATTGAAAAAATTGTTTTTGCGTTTAATTTCGTCATTTTTTCCCTCCTTCTTCTGTATTTTATATTAAAAATTTTTAAAACTTTATTATTTATTCTTTTTTGATATATTATTTTTAGTATATCATTTTCTTCATAATTGTCAATATTATTTCTTTATTTTGTATATTTTTGATTACACTTTTATTAGGTCCTTTATTTTTTTATATTTTGCATCCCCTATTCCCTTTACATTTTTTATTTCTTCTATCGTTTTGAATTTTCCGTTTTCTTTTCTATAACTTAATATTTTAAGTGCTGTTGAACTGCCTATTCCTGGTAAAGTTTCTAACTCTGTTTGAGTTGCAGAATTTATATTTATTTTTTCTGTGCTTTTTGTTGATGTAGTACTGGGTTTTGTTATATTACTTGTTGTGCTTGCCTTTTCATTTGTATTACTACCTAAATTCTTGTTTCCTCCTGATATTGTTTGTCCATCTGTTTCTTTTGTTACATATGCTGTTGTTTCGTCTGTTACATTGTTTTTGTCTTTTTTATTTGGAATATATATTTTCATTCCGTCTTCTAACACATATGCAAGGTTAATTTTGTCTATAAATGCATTTTCCGTAAGATTTCCCGCTACTTCTATTGCATCTGCTATTCGACTATTTTCTGAAATTTCGTATAGCCCTGGATTTTGTACTTCTCCGGTTATGTATACTTTTATCTTATTTTCCTTTTTTTCTTCTATTGTATTTTCTTCTGTATTTCTTTCTTGTTTCTGTAAATTATTTTCTTCAATGTTAATGTTTTCAATATTTTCATCCTTTTTTCTTAAATAATATATGGTTCCAATAGCAATTGCTATTATTATAATTACGAAAACTATTTTTGTATTTATTTTTTTCAATTTTTCCTCCTTTATGTTAATTTTCCTATTGATATTTTCCTTAATTTATTATATATTAAAATATGAATTTTTATAGATTACTACTTGGTTAAAATCAGATGTATACAGAGGAAGGAATTAATGTAATAATGAAATTAAGAAAATTTTTAATAATAATATTTGTACTAAGTTTATTTTTTAATATTACCATAAGCTATGCAGATACTGATAATATTGATATTTCAGCAGAAAGTGCTGTCCTTATAGATAGTTCTAGTGAAAAAACTTTATATGCAAAAAATGATACTCAAAAAATGTATCCAGCTAGTACAACAAAAATTGTAACTGCTATTTTAACAATTGAAAATTGTAAATTAGATGATGTAGTAACAGTTCCATATGAAGCAATTTCACAAATACCATCAGGTTATTCTATTGCAGCTTTACAAGCAGGAGAACAACTTACTGTTGACCAACTTTTAAGATTAATGCTAGTTCATTCTGCCAACGATGCAGCAAATGTTCTTGCTTATCATGTTTCTGGTTCACTTGAAGGATTTGCTAGTTTAATGAATCAAAAAGTTGCAGATTTGGGTCTTGAACATACACATTTTACAAATCCAAGTGGAATGCAAAATGAAAACCATTATACTACTGCTCATGATTTGGCTTTGATAATGAAATATTGTATGAAAAATTCAACTTTTAGGACTTTGGCCGGATTAAAATCATGCATAATTCCTGCAACTAATAAATATGAAGAAAGAGTTTTCCAAACTACAAATGAGTTGTTGATTTATGATACTAGTAAAGTCCAAAGCAATTACTATTATAAATATGCTATTGCTGGTAAAACTGGTTATACTACAGAAGCTAAAAATTGTTTAGTTTCTGTTGCAAATAAAGATGGATTTGAACTAATTTGTGTAGTACTTGGAGCTGGTGTCGGTTATAATAATTTAAGTGGTAAATTTGTTGATACTAAGTCAATTTTTGAATATGGTTATTCTAATTATTCTATAAAAAAATTAAGAGATAGTAATGCTATTGCTACTCAAATTACAATTAACAATGCCACAAAAGAAACTAGGGATTTAGATTTATTGATCTCAAATGATATTACTGCTTTAGTTACTAATGATGATACAGATACTGAATACACACCACAAATTACTTTGCAAGATAATTTGCTTGCTCCTATAGCACAAGGGCAAGTGGTTGGAAAGATTACTTATACTGTTGATGGAATAGATTATTCTTCAGATTTAATTGCATCACATAATGTTGAAGTTTCTAGATCTGCAGTATTAATTGTTCAAATTATTTTGATTGTAATTATTTTGTTTCTATTATATAAATTATTGTTTGGAAATAATAAGAATAAAAAAATCAAAAGACATTCTTTTAAATTATATAGATAATTTTGAAATTTAGGTAATATATTTTAAATATATTATCTATTTTTATATAATAGGAAAGCCGTTTTAGCTTCCCTATTATATATTTTTAATAATTTTTAATATTTTTTGAATTTAATTTTAAAAATCTTTTCCTATAATTATTGTTACATCTGCTGTGCTTGTTGCACGTTTATCAGTTGATATATTTCCTTTTCCTAAAACTTGTTTTATACTTTTTAGGTTCTCATCTGTAACATCTTTTTTGTTTGTTATAAATGTTTGAGAACTTGATGAGGATTTTCCAGTTTTCTTTACATCATAGCCTGCATCTTCTAATAATTTTTTTGCTTTTTCTAATTTACTGCTATCTCCTGAACCATTTAATAATTCTATTGTTATATCGTCTGCTGTTTGTTCAGTATACGTTGTATTTACAGTGTTTGCTGTACTATTTAATACTGCGTTTGTTCCATCATCTTCTTCACTGTCTGTATTAAACATTGATTGTATCATTTTTTTTGTTTCTGTCTTATCTGCTACAAATATACTTACTCCATTTGTTGAAGATATATCTGGCGTTGTTCCAGGTAGTGTTGCTGATGTTATGTTTTCTGTGTCTAATTCTACTGCATATGGTATATAGTCTTTTATGAATGACAATTCAATATTTGTATCAACGTTTTCATTTGCTATTTCTAATATTTGTCCAATTTTAAATATGTTACTTGGTTTTAATGTTTGTTTTAGTGTTGCAATTATAAAGTCTCTTTGTGTTCTCATTCTTCCAAAGTCATTGTCTCCATATTCTGATGGATATGATGTTTGGCCTATTCCTTTTTGATAATCATTATGTCTAAATCTTAACAATTGTTCTGCTTTGTTTCCATCTAATACTTGTTCACCTTCTTCTAAGTCTATATATAAGTCTTGTGAAGTGTCTGTGTATTTCATTCTCATTGGAACATTGAATTTTACTCCACCTATTGCATCTACTAGTTTTATTAATGCTTCTGTTTTTACTACGACATAGTATTTAATATCTAGTCCTGTTAATTCGTTTACTGCTTTAAGTGTTTTTTCTGGTGTTTTTTCTATGTTATATAATGAGTTTATTTTTTGTGAAGCTACTGCTTTTTTTGTATTTTTCCCTGTGAATGTATCTCTTGGTATTGATAATAAGTTTGCTTTTTGCGTATTTGGGTCATATGATGCAACCATTATTGTATCTGTTAGTTCTGCATCAGTATCTGTACTGACTCCTAACAATAGTACTTTTAGTTCTTTTAAGTCTTTTTTGGTGTTTTCATCATGTCCTACTACTGTTGCCAGCATTCCGCCTAGTCCTCCTCCATTTCTTATTGTTCTATATGTAAACCATCCTATTCCTATTAATAATATTATGATAATAACTAATAATACTTTCTTCCATACTTTTTTATTTTTTCTATCTTTCTTTTTTGCATATCTATTTTTTCGTTCTTTTGTATTTTCACTTTTTTTCAAAATAATCACTCCTAAATGTTAAAAATCACGATATTAGTATAGCAAAAAAAATTAAAAAGCGCAATAAATTTGCGCTTTTTTGTTTAAAATTTTACTATTTTTTCATATATAATTTTTGTTATATATGAATCTTCAATGTTTTTATTTAAATTGTTTTCAGGATTCATTTTTGCCGTAATTCCTAATAATAAAACTATTACACATACTATTATTGCACCTCTTACAAGTCCGTATGCAAGTCCACCAACTTCATTAAATTGTCTTAGTATTGGTAAATTTGCTACAAAATCTAATAAGGTTATTACTATGCTTAGTGCTATTTTTACAATTATGAATAATAGTATTCCTGTTATTGCAAATATAACTCCTTGTGCTATTTTTTCTGCTTCTTGTGGCAATATTTCATTTTTTACTTGTTCTGCCACCTGATTTGTTACCTGTGTAGAAATTTTATTTTCGTCGTTTTCTTCTTTATTATTTTCTACTGATTTTGATGCATTTGTTATTATTGCATTTTTTAAGTTTGCTTCTATTTGTGTGTTTTTTATTATTATTCCTGCTATTGGTCTATATAAGATTAGTGTTACAACTATTGCTATAATTCCTGCAAATAGTTTTGCTCCTAATTTTACTAATCCTTTTTTGTATCCTAAAAATGTTGAAAGTACTAAAATTGCAACTAATATTATATCAATTATTATTCCCATATTCTTTTTTGTATAGTTTCCTATACTCCCCTTTCTTTAAAAATCTATAATTTCTATTTTGTCTCTATATATTATTCCTGCAATTGAGTTTGATAGAACAATGCTTGTTATTTCTTGGTCTGCTTTGTATTTTTTTACTAGCCATCCACTCGTGTTTACAAAATCAACTTCTGAACCTAAATTTAATGCAATCATATTTCCACTTGTGTATATTTCTTTTGTTACTAATTCTGCAGTATATAGTGATGAACTTTTGTTGTCTGAATTTATTATATTTACTGCCGAGTCTGCTGTAAATAGTCCGGAGGATTTTTCTTCTATTATCATTGATGCATTGTTTAAGTCTATTGACGCAAATGATATTTTTTTATCTTTAAATTCTTGCATTGTTTCTACTGTTTCGTCTGTTTTTATTTCTGTTATTTTGTCTGTGTACATACATAGCAGCTTGTTTTTGTCTTGATATTTGATATTTGTTATTAGTTCATTTTTGTCTGTTTCATATATTTTCTTTATCGCATTTTCTGAGTTGTTTTTTGCATTATCTATTGACATTACTTTTATATTTGATTGTATCATCGTTCCTGATGTGTCTACTTGTGCTATTGCTAAGTATTTGTTGTCTTCTGATATTGATGTTGCTACTGCTCTTGTTGATGATAGGAATGTTTTGAATAGTGCGTTTCCCTGGCTATCAAATAGTTGTATTACTGTTTTGTAACTTGTGTCTACTATTGTTACTGCCACATATCCATTTTTGTTTATGCTTATTTGTGATATGTTTCCTTCTATTTCTCTTTCCCATAATATCTCTTTGTCTGCAATCAAATATAGTTTTTTTCCTTTTTCTTCTGCTACCGCTAAGTATCTGTTTGATTGGTTGAATATTGGTTTTGATATTTCTAGTGTTAATTCTTTTTCTTCTTTTCCTGCATTATTGTATATTTTAAAGTTGTTTTTGTTTAGTATTCCTATGTATTTGTTAAATGCATATATGTTTGAGTTGTTTTCGTCTTCTATTTCTATGCTTGTTAGGTTGTTTTGTGTTTTTTCTTTTTGTAGTATGTTTTTGTCTATCCATGTTCGTGCTTCTTTGTTGTTTATGTATGTTATTGTTATGCCTGCTATTGCAGCTATTATTATCAGTATTATTATTGCTATTATTATTTTTTTCTTGTTTATCTTTTTTTCTTTTGGTTCTTCCCAGAAATCTTTCATGTTTTTTCCTCCTTTGTTTGCTGGTTGTTTTTTTCTATTTATGTTATATCAGTTTTTGGTTTTTTTTGCAATATTATTGTGCTCATTTTTTACATAAAAAGAACATGCTTATGTTTTTGCATGTTCTTTTATTTTTATTGCTATTTTAGTTTTTCAATTTCTGCTTTGGACAGTCCTGTTACTTTTATTATTTCTTCAGTTGTCATTCCCATTTTTAATAGTTTTTTTGCTATGTCTATACTTTTGTTTTTTTCGCCGTTCTTCCTTTCCGGCTTCAAAAAAGTTTTGTTCACTTGTAAGTCTATTATATTCTGCCATTATTATTGAGTTGTGTCTTTCCCTTTCTTTTGGGTCTGCGCTTATAAAATCCAATGTGTTCATTGCTTTTTTTATTTCTTTATTCTCCTTTTCTGCCAACATTATCTCCCCCTTTCGATTTGTTAGCACACACATCCATTGGTCTAATTTTGTAAACTTTGATGGTTCTTTCTTTTTATATTTTGGTAATTCTATATAATGAAATTCCACGTATTTAGATGCTATTTGGTCTTCTTCTTCGTATCCCATATCTACATATTCTTCTTCCAATGTTTCATCAAATTTCATTTTTCCAACACTATGGTAACTATTTTGTTTAAAAAAATTATAATTAGTTATAAATATTACTATGCTCTTTTTTAATTTTTTGTAATCGTCTCCAACTTGCAATTGCCCTGTTATCATATTGCCCGCATATACTGTTCCTCTTTCTTCTGCATTTTTCTTGTCTTCCATTTGCATTTCAATATCTAATACAGTTCCATCGTCTGTTTCTGCTTTTATGTCTAAAAGACCTCGTTTGTCATCTTTTTCATATGGTATTATTTCTGGATTTTTTATTGTTACTGTTTTAATGTCTTTTCTTAAAATTGCCTCCAATAAATCTTTCAATACACTTTCGTTTCCTTCAAATGCAAATACTCTTTTAAATATGTAGTCATCTGTAAGTGGTAATCTTGGTATTTTTGTTGTTTTTTGTGTCATATCTCTCTTCCTTTCTTATTATACTAAAATATTTTTGCTTTATCAATACTTTTTAGTATAATTTAATCCATTGTTTACAATTAAAAGAGACAATTTTAGACTATTAATATATTAAATTTGTACATAAATACAAGTGTATTAGGGTTATCAACACTTTTGGGGTTATTTAATTATATTTGGATATTTTAGATTTATTTTTGAATTTTAATCTTTACTATTTTATTTTTAATTTTTTTAATTTTTATTGGAATCCTTTGATTTTAGTATTTTGATTAAACTATTTCTACGTCTACCCTAAGTTGGTTGAATTAAATCTTTTAAAAAATTAGTCATGCAACTGTCTAATTAATTGCATGACCATATATTATCATAATTTTATGTCAATTGTCAAGAAGAAATTTTCGACAAAATGTGACATTTTAACTTTTTTTATTTTTTATATTTCTATTTTATTGCATATGCTTTCTCCGGCGAACTTCCATCTCCTGAATTTTGTATATCTAATTGTACACCTGAATTTAATGTTATTACAGGTCTAAATTGTTTTTCATTTGTACCTTCGTATTTTGCTGAATCACATAATATACTACTTGCAATAGTACTGTCATTTTTCATAAATTTAACTCCAAAGCGAACCAATGAATCTACGCGAATAAAGCGCGTGGATATCCAGTAATTCATATTTGAATCACTTTTATTTACAAATATTTCATAATAAATATTCTGAGTAAAACTATTTTTGTCTAGAGTCACATTAAAATCTGTATATTTTAAAATAGCATTATTTGTCATTGAATTTCCTAATATAAAATTATTTTGTTCACTCGTTTTTAAATTTTTTTCTAATTCATTTTGACCATCTATGTTTTGATTTTTTTCTTTTAACAATATATTTGGATAATTTACATTATTTTTATTAAATTCTTCTTCATTTTCTATCGGTTTAGTTTTCATATATTTTATTATGTCTTCTATTTTTATATTTTCTGCTTCATATGTCCATTTAGTATTTTTATATAAAATGCTACATGTATTATCTAATAATTTAACAGCATTATTATACCCATTATACCCCCTAAAATACAATATTGACTTTGTAACTTCATCACTTATTAATCTAATTCTACCATTTTTAACATCCAAAACTCTCCAATTAATATCATCTTGTTTTAAAGTATCTATTGTATTTTCATTACAACCTGAATATGTATTAAAATTTGAGATTAGCGTTTTATAATCTTCATCAGTATCTGTGATTTTATCTGGCTCATATTTTATATAATCACCTACTTTTATTTTTCCGCTGTTAAAGTTAGAAATTAATGTATTATCTCCATACTGTTCCATTTCTTTTTCATACTCATCTAGTATTTCATTCTCTTGTTTTTGTGCATTTTCGCTTTTTTCTTTTGCCTCTTTTGACTTTTGAAATATTCCTGTATTTGTTAATGCAGATATCGAAATCCCTGATAAAATTAATAAAATAACTATTGTTATTACAAGTGCTACAAGTGTTATGGCATTTTCTTTTTTATAAACTTTCTTCATTAGTATTTCTCCTCTCTTTTCATAAAACTATATTATCATTTTTGAACCATATTGTCAACTCAATTGAGTTAACTTTATGATAACTTATTTGTTATACTAGTGTTTAGGTGATTATATGTTTTTAAGTTTAGCAGTTAAGAAGAGAATTGAACAATTATGTGATGAAAGAAATATAACAATAAACAAAATGTGCACAATCTGTGGAATTACACAATCAACATTAGCAAATATAAATAGTAGACCCAATACTAATTTAAATATTTTGACAATAATGAGAATTTGTAGAGGGTTAGATATTAGTTTTGATGATTTTTTTAATTCTACTTTATTTGATATTAATAATTTAGAAGACGATTAAAACAAGGTATAATATTATTTAAATATTACATCTTGTTTTATTTTTATATTATTATTTTTTAGTGCCCAAATTTTATTTTAATACTATTATTTTTTGAATGCACAAATCTGTATAATCTGTACCAGTCCAAAAACACCCAAAATTGGATAAAGTAAATTTACCAAATTAGAAAAACCAAAACCAGAAAAAATAACAGAACTAATACACATCAAAATCGATATAGTATTAAAACCACTTTTATTATTTACAACATTTTTTAAAAATCCCATTCCCAAAGAAATTGCAGTCGTAAAAATAGAAATTAAAATAATAATTCCATATATTTTCTTAATTTCCGGCCAAATGTTGTTTATAGCATATACTGCAGGCATTTGCAACTGTTTAATATCTACGTCTACATTAATCAAAAACAGAAAAACAACACTTAATAAAATAATCATAATTATGCTAACAAGAATCGAAATGTATTTTATGTTTTTATTTTTTAAAATGAGTTCTTTTATGGAAATCAAAACCGGTATTAGTAATACGCAGTTGTAACTTGCATATAAGATGCTTGTTATAAACCAATTTTGAAGTAAACTTTCATTTTTTTGTGAAACTATATGGTTGTTCAAAGTGTTGAAATCTATATTTTGAATATTTACAATCCCGTATTACTAATACTACGGCTATTAAAATTGGAATTAGTATTTCATTTATTTTTACAATTCCTTTTATGTTTGTTTTAAATAGAATTACACATAAAAAGGCCAAAATGCTACTTCCAATAAAACTGTTTAAATTTATTTCTTGTTCTAAATATGCTCCAAATCCTGCTATCATTACATAAAATGATACTAAAATGAATATGTTTATAATGGAGTTTATTAGTTCTTTTAACTTTTCTTTTTTTATAAAGTGGTCTAAAAATTCCTTGTAGTTTTCTATGTTATTTTCTTTTGTTATTTTCAATGTTTTATATATTGTAAATCCTATAATTCCACTTGATATTATAATTCCTAATATTCCTTTGATTCCATATGAATAAAAAAATATATAAACTTCTTGGCCTGATGCAAAGCCTGCTCCTATCAATGTTCCTATTATGACAAATACAACTTTTAAAATACTCATAAAAAGTTTGTTTCCTTTCATGATTTTTGCGTTACTTATTTTTCATAAAAAAAATAAGCCCCATATTATTTTATGGGACTTGCTTTATTTTTATGATTATTTTTTTCTTCTTCTAACTCTCCAAACTATAATTCCTATAGCAATTATAAATAGTGGAACAAATGTGATTATTCCTAAGATAATTCTGTTTTCTTGTTCTGTTGCAGTATATGTTACTGCTCCAGTGCTCTTTCTTACAGTGATGTCTTCTTCTCTATTTGATAAATATGCAATTGAGTTTAGAACTAAATCTTTATTTTGTCTATATGCTACCATTGGAGTTTGTGTTGATTGTGTTAGTTGATAGTCTGATACGAAGTAATTTTCTCCATATATAATTAATTTTGATTTTACTTCTTTTGTGTCTGTTTCTTCATTTGCTGCAGTAACTGTTTTGTCAAATTGGGCTCCTACTAAAAATGCTCCTTTTTCTTCTCCGTCTTGTGCAGAATTTGATTGATTTTCAAAGTTTGTTCTAAAATAAGCATTTTCACTTGTTTTTACTAATGCAGTTTTTGTTGTTTTTAGACTTTCTAGTTCTTCATCACTTGCTACATTTATTTTTGTTGCATTTATAAATATAACTCCTTCTGAATTATATAGTTTGTTTGTTGCATCTGCATATTGTATTTCTGGCATAATTAGGTCTGGTGAATTTGATACCATTTTGCTTGAGTCTGTTTCTCTAATTATTCCTATTTCGAATGGTTTTACACCATATAAAGCCAATACTTTATTAACATTTGGTAAGTCTAATTGTTTTGCTATTGCAGCATTTAACCATAAGATGTTTCCACCTTTGTTTATATATTCTGTAATTGCATTTGTTGCTACATCATCAAAATCTTTTTCTGGTGATGCTATTACTAGAGTGTTGCAGTCATCTGGTACTTTTCCTGTTGATAGTATGTCTAATGTTTCTACTTGATTTACTTCATTTTGTAAATACATATTTAAGTATTGCATTCCACTTGTTAGTGTAAATGAACTATATCCACTTAGGAAATATACTTTTGGTAATTCTTCTACTGATACTGTTCTTATTGCAGCTGTTAGTTTTTCTTCTGCTACGTTTACTGATTCTCCTGTTGATGTGTCATATGTGTATAAATCACTTGAAGCGAGTACTTTGTAGTTGTCTCCACATTCTACTATTATTCCATTGCTTGATGTTTCGATTCCATATTTTTGTACTAAGTCTGGTCTACTGTCTTGTGTTACTGCTTCTACTTTTATTTTGTCATTTACTTTTGTATATTGTTTTGCTAGGTCAAGTGTTGAATCATCGTCTGAATATCCAACAAAATAAATGTTTATATCTTTATCTATGTCTTTTACTTTTTCTTTACTTTCACTTGTTAGTGTAAATAATTTGTCTTCTGTTAGGTCAATTGGTGTTGGATTTATTTTTTTCATTAATACGCTTATTCCAACAAATACCGCTAGTATTATTACTACTAATAAGAATGTTTTTGTTCCATTTATTAGCCATCTTTTTTTAATTGTTTCTATAAATTTATTTGGTTTCTTTTCTTTTTTGTTATCGGCTTTGTTCTTTTTTGCTTTTTTGTCTAATTTTTCTGCTGCTTTTTTTGCCTTTTTTTCTTCTTTGCTTAATTTTCCTGTTGTTTTTTTCTCTTCTTTGTTTATTTTTTCTGTCTTTTTATCTTCTTTCACTTTTTTACCATTCCTTTCATTTATGTTATTAATTTGATTTTTTCAAATTACTATTTTACACTTTTTCTTCTTTGCATTGCTGTTATTGTTAATAATAAGCATGTAATTGTAAATGTTAAAAATGTAACTGTATTTGCTATGTCAATTTGTCCTTGTGTATATTTGTAAAACATATTTATGAAAGAAAAACCTTCTAAACTTGAATTGAATTCTGGTAGAACCCATGTTATTATGAAAAATCCTATTGAGATTATTCCAGCTATTATTTGGTTTTCTGTTAAACTTGATGTTAACATTCCAAATGAGATATATGACATTACAAATAATAAAAATCCTAGCATTGTTGCAAATGTTGTTGTAAGTTTTGGTACTCCATAGTGGCATAAAATTCCAAAGTACATAAATGTGCACAATTCTGTTATTATTACTATTAATAGTGCTGCTATAAATTTGCCTAATACTATTTTTGTTATGCTTACAGGTGATGTTAATAGTAGTTGTTCTGTTCCTGTTTTTCTCTCTTCTGCAAATGACCTCATTGTTAGTAATGGTATTATAAATGCTAAAACTAGTATTGTTGGTAATGTATAATAAATGTATTCAAAGTTTACATTTCCAGAGCTTACTACACTAAAGAAGAATGATATACTGAATGCTATTAAAAATACTCCAATAAATATGTAACCAATTGGTGTGTAAAAATATGATTTAAATTCTTTTTTGATAACTGCCCACATTATTTTTCTCCTCCTTCTATTAATTTCATAAATGCATCTTCTAGTGTTGTGTCCGCTTTTTTCATTTCGAATATTGTTATGTTTTCTTTTGCAAATTCGTTAAACACTATTTTTCTTAAATCTACATCTTTTTCTGATTCTAGTACATATTGTTTTGTACCGTCTTCGTTTTCTTTTATTAATTTGATGTCTTTGATTTCTGGTATTTTTTCTTTTATTGTTTCCATTTTGTTTTCTGTGTCTTCAACTGTTACATATGTTGTGTTGTTGCTTTCTACTTTCTTTTCTAGGTTTTCTGGCGTGTCAATGGCAACTATTTTTCCTTTATTTATAATTATTACTTTGTTACAGATTTGACTTACTTCTGATAATATGTGTGAACTTAGTATTACTGTATGTGTTTTTCCTAGTTCTTTTATTAATGCTCTTATTTCTGTTATTTGTTTTGGGTCTAGTCCTACTGTTGGTTCATCTAATATAAGGATTTTTGGTTCTCCTACTAGTGCTCCTGCCATACTTACTCTTTGTTTGTATCCTCTTGATAGGTTACGTGTTAATTTCTTTTCTACATCTTTTAGACCTGTTTGTTCTATTATTTTTTCGACTTTTTCTTTTCTTGTTTTTCTGTCTACTTTTTTTAGTTCAGCCATGTATGTTACAAATTCTTTTACTGTTAGGTCTGAATATAGTGGGACTCCTTCTGGCATGTATCCTATTTGTGCTTTTGCTTTTTTTGGTTTTTTTGATATATCATATCCATTTACTATTATTTCTCCTTCTGTTGGTTCGATATACCCTGTTATCATGTTCATTGTTGTACTTTTTCCTGCTCCGTTTGGGCCAAGTAGTCCTATTATTTCACCTTCTTCTATTTTGAAGTTGATATTATCTACGGCAGTAAAGTTTCCGTATTTTTTTGTGATGTCTTTTACTTCAATCACGAGAAATTCCTCCTTACATTTTTATTTTCCGTAAGACTTTTGTCTTGCTTTGTTGCTACTATAATATCATTTTGTTTTTTTGTTGTAAAGTTTTTCACAAAGATTTCACATTACGGATATATAGTGTTCAGGTTTTTTAAGTTATAATTCATATCTTTAGAATTTTTTTGTATTTTTTTGACATTTTTCATTGACATTATTATTTTTTTGTGTTATTATATTTATTGTTCAAACGTTATGGGTCAATAGCTCAGTTGGATAGAGCACACGCCTTCTAAGCGTGGGGTCGGGGGTTCGAATCCCTCTTGGCCCACCAGATAACATCTATGATTTTCATAGATGTTATTTTTTTATGTGAATATATCTTCTAGGCTTTGGGTATAACTAATAGTGCTATATTATTAGTTTGTTTTTACTTTTTATTCTTTATAATTCAGTATTTTCCAGTGTTTACATGAAATATGATTTCATATTACCAATTGGTTTAATTTCTTAAAATGCCTTGATATACTTTTATTATAATGGATTTATAGTAACATGGAGGTATAAAATGAAATCTTTGAAAAAATTAGACATTGATAAAGTACTTGGTGAGGTTTTTAAAGAGTACCGAGTCAAAAATAAACTTACACAAGAAAAAATTGCTGAAAAATTAGAAATTTCTGTAAAATATATTTCTAGAATTGAGAATGGAACTGGCGGAGTTAAAGTCGAAACTCTTGTTAATTATATGAATATTTTAGGAATTTCTCCTAATGTTATTTTTGAAAAATTGATTGTTAATAAAGATTTGGAGACTCAAATGGAGTTGGCTAAAAAGGCTAGTAAATTGCCTGAAGACAAGTTAGAATTTGTTGTTTCTATAATTGATTTATTAGATAATATATAAATTTTTAGGGATTTGGGGACGGGTCTTCAATCCCTAATTTTTTATATTACATATAATTATTAACGATGTCCCAAAAATGGACGTCTCCAAAAAAACATAAAAGGATATAAATGACGGGATTGAAGGCCCGTCCCTCAATCCCTATTTTTTATTCTTTCCAGAATGCTTTGTATGTTTCGAAAGCAGAATATATATCAAATTTACTCGTTACTTCGTATGGCGCATGCATCGAAAGCACTGGTACTCCGCAGTCTATAACGTCTGTTCCTTTGTTTGCTAATATATATGCGATAGTTCCACCACCGCCAATATCAACTTTTCCAAGTTCTGCTACTTGATATTTTATATCATTTTTTTCTAGTACATTTCTAACCCATGCTACATATTCAGCATTTGCATCAGATGCTCCTGACTTTCCCCTTGCTCCTGTGTATTTGTTTAAGCTTATTCCTTTTCCTACAAATCCTGCATTTGTTTTGTCTGATACTGATGCATAAATTGGGTCAAAACCTGCGTCAACATCTGATGATAACATTTTTGAGAAACAGAATACTTTGTCTAATAGATTTGGTCTGTTTACTCCTAATTTGTTTAACATTTCTGATATAAAGAAGTCAAACATATGTGATTCCATACCAGTATTTCCCATACTTCCTATTTCTTCTTTATCTGATAAAATGCATACTGCTGTGTTTTTTACATTTTCTAATGTCATCATTGCTGCAAGTGATGTGTATGCACATACTTTGTCGTCTTGTCCATATGCTGCTACTAGTCCTGCATCAAATCCTAAGCTTCTTGCTTTAAATGCTGGTATTATTTCTAATTCTGAACTTTGTAAATCTGCTTCTACTATTCCATATTTTTGGTTTAAGATGTTTAAAATATTTAGTTTTACTTTTTCTTTTGCATCTGTGTCTTGATATGGAATACTTCCAATTAGAAGATTTAGATCTTCCCCATCTATTCCGTTTTTTAGTTTCTTTTCCATTTGTTCTTGTGCCAAATGTGGTAATAAATCTGTTATTGTAAATATTGGATCATCGTCGTCTTCCCCTATATTTACTGTCATTTTTTCACCATTTGGTTTTACTATTACTCCATGGATGCTTAATGGAATTGTTGTCCATTGATATTTTTTGATTCCTCCATAGTAATGTGTTTTGAAGTATGCTAATTCTGTGTCTTCATATAGTGGATTTGGTTTTAAGTCTAGTCTTGGTGAGTCTACATGTGAACCAATAATGTGAACACCGTTTTCTATGTTTTCTGTTCCTATTATTGCTAGATACATGCTTTTGCCTCTGTTTATAAAGTATATTTTGTCTCCTGGTTGTAGTTTTTCAATTTCTGCTATGTCTTTGTATCCGTTTTCTTTTGCCATTTTTGTGGCTTCTACTATAAATTCTCTTTCTGTTTTTGCTTTATTTAAAAAGTTCATGTAATCTTTTGAAAAATTGAATATTGCTTCTTTTTTTCTTGTGTCTACTGCATTCCAGCCGTTTTCTTTTTTGTGAAATAGTTTTTCTTCTAAACTTTTTTCCATTTTTTATCACGTTCCTTTCTTTTTTGGGTATTAATTTTACCCATTGTCTTTTGTTTTTTTCTTAGTATATCACTTTGTTTTTTATTTTTCCACTTTTTTTTGTATTTATTAATTTTTTTATTAAAAATGTGTTACGTTACAATATTTTTTGGATTTTTTTGCTTTTTTTATTGACTTATTTGATTGGTTTTGCTACAATTTCTTTAAATTCATATATTTATATTATTTTATTATTTATTGAACTAGATTTCTTCGTTATAGATTAATCTAGTTCTTTTTTATCTGTGATGTATTTGTAATTATCTGTATCTGTTGCTATATAATGTTTTTAATAAATTTTAAAATATTATATAGCGATTAAATCCTTGATAAATTTCTATTGCTATGTTAGAATATTTTTATAAAAATTTTTTAGGAGGTAACGACAATATGGAGATAATTGAGAATCGGAATTTGGGAACTATAACAAGCCAGCAACTTAGTGGTATTACTGACATAAATATTTTGACTATACCGCCTAATTCTTACATGAATTGCATGGCGGATTGTTGGGATGTTTTGCTTAATCTTGATACTAAAATTGCTTATATTTTTCTTGATGGTAAGCGTTATGACATTATTAATGATTCTAGTTCTTATGCTACTATCATTTGCTTATCTAGTTCTACAGATAAAAGCGATTATTATCATCTCTCAAAAATTCTTTATGAGTGTGGTTTTCTTACACTCCAAGATGATATTGTTATTAGGTAAAAAATTTAATATTTTAAGTTTTAAGGGCCATGTGCCCTTTTTATTTTTTTGAATTTTCCATTCTTTTCTTATATCATTATGTAGCCTATGGTATAATGCTGTAAAATTTTATAAAGGATGTTCTGCATATGTTTAAAGTAGAACAGATTTGTATTTGATACGAATCATCATCTACTATTGAACGCCAAGGAAATCGGCTGTCAACTTACCTCTATTTACGTCAAGGGTATTTTATAAAAGTTAGCTTGAATGGTTATTGGGTTTTGGTGAAACTTTTAAAAATGATTTTAATAATGGTTCTTTATCTGTTGATGCTGATGAATTTAGTCCTAAAATCATTTATTTAAACCAAAAAAGTAATGGAGAGTAATTTTTTGTTCTCCATTACTTTTTTATATGGTGCACCAGGAGGGATTCGAACCCCCGACCTTCCGGTTCGTAGCCGAACACTCTATCCAACTAAGCTACTGGTGCATATGTTATATTATAATGACTTTTAGCATAATTTGCAAGGGCTTTTAAAAAATTTATACAAATTATTTCAAAAACATTGTGAAAAAGCAAAAAATATGAAATAATTGAATAAAATAAAGGGGGACAAAAAATGAAAAAATTTTTAAAGCTATTCTCAGTATTTGTACTTAGCATTGCATTATTTGGTCTAACGAAAAGTGTTAAAGCAAATAGTATTAATAAAATATCAATGGATATTTATGTTAATAGTAACGGTGATGCAACCGTTTTAGAAGTTTGGAATTGTGATGCAACTCAAGGTACAGAAATTTATCATCCTTATTATAATTTAGGAAATTCAACAATCAAAAATCTTTCTGTATCTGAAAATAACACAACATATCAAACTTTATCTAGTTGGTCAACATCTTCTTCACTTGAAAATAAGGCTTATAAATGTGGTATAAATAAGGTTTCAAATGGTGTTGAATTATGTTGGGGAATAAGTGAATATGGTAGCCATACATATACTGTAAAGTATAATATTACTGATTTTGTTGCTAACTTAACAGATTCACAAATGATATATTGGACTCTTATTCCTAAGGATTTTTCAAATTCTATTGGGTCTGTTTATATCAAGATTCATTCCAATTTTGATATTGAAGATTCAGTTGGTGTTTGGGGCTATGGTAATTATGGTGGTACTGCTTATGTGTATGATGGATACATTGAGATGCAGTCTGATGGGCGTTTGAATACTAATGAATATATGACTATTTTGGTTAAGTTTCCACAAGGCACTTTCAATAGTTCAAACTCTTTGAATCATGATTTTGAGTATTATTTTAATATGGCGGAAAAGGGCGCTAAGAAATATACTAAAAAAAGCGGAAGTGATTTTGGTGATAGATTCGTTGGCGCTATATCAATTATTGGACTTTTGGTTGCTTGCTTTCTTACTGTTTTGTTTACAATTCTTGGTGTAATGAGGTCAGAAGGAGAAAGTAAATTAACTATAAAGAAAGATTCTGCTATTTCGAATCGTGAAATAGAGTATTTTAGAGATATTCCTTGTAATGGTGATATTTTTAGAGCTTATTATATTGGTTATTCATACAAGTTATTAAAGAATAGAACTGATATTTTAGGTGCTTTACTTTTAAAATGGCTTAAAGATTCACTTATTACTATTGAAAAAAAGGAAATTGGTTCTTTAATTAAAAAAGATAGTGATGTTATAGTTATAAAAAGAGGCAAATTGGACAGTATTACTGATGAGAATGAACAACGTTTATTTAAGATGATTTCTGATGCCAGTGGTGATGGTATTTTGGAGAAAAAAGAGTTTGAGAAATGGTGTGATTCTCATTATGAAATGATTTTTGGTTGGTTCAAAAATATTATGGATGATGAACGTAATAAACTTGAAAATGAAGGTTTAATTACTGTTGTTAATACTAAATATTTAAAATTCTATAATATTACAACCCATGAAGCTACTCCTGCTTTGAAGCAAGAGGCTTTGGAACTTGCAGGTCTTAAAAAGTATTTGAAAGAGTATACTCTTATTGCCAATAGAGAACCTATTGAGGTTAATTTGTTTGAGTATTATTTGATTTTTGCTCAGTTAATGGGTATTGCGAAAGAGGTTACTAAAAACTTTAAGGATGTTTATCCTGATATTATTGAACAGTCTCATTTTAATGATTATGATAATATTGTTTTTGTTAATCATTGTATGTCTCATGGTTATTCTGCTGCTCAAAGTGGTAAAGCAAGAGCAGAGAGTTATTCATCTGGAGGAGGCGGATTCTCTTCTGGCGGCGGAGGCGGCGGTTCCTTCGGTGGTGGCGGAGGCGGCGGTGGCTTTCGTTAAAATTTATATATTAAAAACACAGTTTGCATATTTCGTGAATTGTGTTTTTTACATTTCATGGTCTTAAAAAGTTATATTTCACGCTCTTAGATTACTATTCACAGTACATAAACTTTAACGTCTTTGAAATTTTTTAGCATTTTTTTGCTTAAATCTATTGCAAATTGTGAAAATGTGTGCTATTATATATAAGCGTTGATTATTTAATTTGATTTCGAGGTGTAGCGCAGTTGGTAGCGCGCGTGGTTTGGGACCATGAGGTCGCAGGTTCGATCCCTGTCACCTCGACCATATTTTGTAACATAGGAAGTCCAACCTTAAATAGGGACATACAACAAGAACATTTTGGAATATCCAAAATGTTCTTGTTTTTTATATCTATTATTTTATCACTTCCAAATTATCTCCTAAAATCTTTTCAATAATAGTATCAGTATTGTTCAAATCAAATGGAATAACATAACCCTGTAAAGACCTAGCCTTTACTCGTAAATTATAATTTTCTGTATTCACATAAATACTTGATTTACCCTTTCCATTTTTAGCCTCTTGGACCAAATTAGAAACCGGTGAATTTCCGTCAAATGCTATAACAATAGAAGTTCTTCTTTCAAAAATCTCATAATTAAAACTCTTATAAATTCCAAACTCTTCACTTTCCGTAGAAATACGAATTCCTGAAATTGATTTATTTTGTAGCCTGTCCCCTACTTCTTTTGAAATCATTTTAGGTATAATTGCATATATTTCAAACTTTTTGTGTAGTTTATTTGTTAAATTAATTAATGCCTTTTCATATCCTTCAACTTTGTGGCCTATTACAAAATATGCCTTTTGGTTATCAATTTTTGTGATTAGTTCTTCTAACATTTGTATGCCTTGTTCTGTAACTCTTGTTTCCCTATGTTTTGCATTAAAACTTCCTCCTGCAATTATTATTGGCATTTTTTCTGTTGGTAGTGGTTTTATTTTGTCTTTTAGTATTTCTTCTGATTCTATATTGTTGTTTATTCTTAGCGGAATATTGTTGTTTTTGTTTTCATCTTCTATTTTTTCTTCTAAGTCTAGTATTGCTTCTCTTATGCTTCTTCCTGCTAAAAATTCATTGAATTTTTTGCTTTTTTCTTTAAAGTATTTGTCCTCGTGTTTCATTATTTCGTCTTCCACTTTTCTCATTTTTAGGAAGTCATTGTCATTTAGCCCTAGTAGATTTTGTATTGCTAATTGTTCATCTACGGTGTTTGTTCCGTAGAAACCACATCCGTCTGTTCCTTGTACACATTTGATGTCATTTTCTAAGTATTTTTTTATTGGATGATTTTTTAGGTTGCTTAAATTGTTTAGTCTTACATTTGATGTTAATTGGAATTCAAGTACGGCTCCTGATTTTTTTATTTCTTGTATTAATTTTTGTCCTTGAATTGAGTCTAATTTTGGAGTATATAGTCCATGTCCAATTCTTATCCTTGGCATTTTTTGACCTGGTTTTAGACTGTCTTTTACACATTCTATTGATTTTCTTACATTGTCTCTTAAACTATCATTTTCACCTGCATGTATTCTTACGGTATATCCATTGTCTTCATTGCATACATATTGAACAATTTCTTCTATTGCAGGTTTTAATTCTGATATATCATTTATTTCTTCTCCTATAAAGTCGCTTCCTACTACATATGGACTTTTGGATATTGCTTTTAGTACATTTAAGTTTTCTCTTAAATAATTACTACTTGTTTTTGCATCTTTTATTATTGTTAATGGTATTCTTCTTATTGCTACTAGAAATCTGATTTTTACTCCTGTTTCTTTTTCTATTTGCGGCATTATTTGATGTACCTCTTCTAATAGTTCGATTGCAGGTATTCCTTTTTTTGTTAGTGTTGTGTCTGATATTTCTGTGTAATATATGCCTTGTTTTTGATATTCTCTTGCTATCCATAATAGTTTGTCTTGTCTTAAGTTGTTTTTGGCATATGGACTGTCTTTTTGAGTGTCTTCTATCATTTTTATTAGCATTTCTTTTATTTCTTTGTCTGGTATTTGCTCTATTTTGCTTTTTTCTAGTTTGATTTTTTCAGTGCTTTCTGCTCCTTTTGCAAAAACGTATCTGTATAAATATAGTTTTTCAAGATTTGTGAATACTGCTTGTCCATCTTTTAATATTTCTAGGCTTTTTCTTATTTTTGCAATGTTTTCTGGTGCGTTTTCTAAGTTGTTTAGTATTAGGTCTGCAAAGTTTATAAATGTGTTGTCATCAATTCTTCTTGTTAGATATTTTCCTTGTAACTCAGAATTTTCGAATTGTTTTTCGACTTCTTTTCTTTGTTCATATATTTTTTCTTCTTGCTCTTTTGTTATTTTTAAGTCTATTTTCTTGATATAATATAATGGATATCTAACTTGGTGTTTTATTCCTAGTGCTATTAAGCAGTCTGCGGGCAAGTTTGCATTCATGTGTGTATGCAAGTCTGTTCTAAATTTTGCTTTTTTTAGTATGTATGATTTTACTAGAGTTTGATTTATGCTTAGATTGTATCTTTTTGTTTGTGACATTAGTGTTTTGCTTATTGCGGGTATTGTTGCTTTTATTTCTATTCTTCCGTCTGCATATATGTTTGCTATTTTTATTTCTCCTAGTCTAAATATGTAAACTTCTTCATTGTCACCGTTTAAACTTGCTGGTATTTTGCCTTTTATTATTTTCATGTCTTTTTCGTTTTTTATTGTTTTTAGTCCGCATATTTTTGCTAGGTTTGTTATTAGGTTTCCTGTTCCATGGTTTGGTGTTTCTAGTATGTATGTTAGTTCGTCTTCACTTGTTTTATATAGATTTACTATGATGTCTTTTTCTTTGTCTAGATAAAATTTGTTTATTGTTTTTTTCATTATTTTTTTGTCGAGTTCTTTAGGCTCGCTCTCCTCCGTTCCTTTTAATAGTTAATTCAATATTTTATCATATTTTTTGTTTCATTTCAAGGCTTTATGTTGACTTTTAAAATAAAAACCAGAAAAATCAATTTTGAAATTTTCTGGTTTTATAGATTATTTTTATTTTTTTATTTGTATTTCATATTTTTTTGGAATGCTATCTTGTAGCAATCCTTTTATTAAGGTTTCTGCTTGTTCGTCTGCGGCACTTAATATTCCCATTTCTTCAACTTCTTTTTTTGCGTCTTCTTCTGCTAAAGTATTTGCATTATTAGCATCTTCTTTTGGATTTGGATTTACTAATGCAAAATCTGTTCTTAAATATTTGATACTGCTCGTGTCTACTTTGACGTCTAATACTTTTGCTTTTGGTATTGTAACCCAAACTATTGGTTTAAAATCGTCTTGTTCGATTTTTACTTCTTTTACGTCAATTCCTGCTCTTGCAGTTGCTTCATATACCATTACAAAATTAGATTTATTTATGACGGCAATGCCTTCATCATCGTATTCATATATACCTTTGAATGTTAATTTTGCAGTTGTTAATTCACTTGATTTTTCTAGTTTTGCCGTTAGGTATGTTGTGTCTATTTTTTTATTTTTGTTGTATATGTATATTGCTATTGCTATTATTGCAACTATAATTAATGTGGTAATTACTGTTATTTTTATTAATTTTATTTTTGAAAATGTTTTCTTTGCTTTTTCTTCTACTTTTTCTTCTTTTTTCATTTTTTGTTCCTTTCTTGCTTTGTATTTTATTTTTTTAATATTGAGCCATTATGATTCCTCTTATAATTAAAAATGCTATAATTGCTACTCCTATAATAATTAGTATTTTTAAACATCCCTTCATTTTTGTTCCTCCTTTCTCTATAATAGTTTGTGTTTTTCTCGCGAATAATTTTATAACTTTTTAATATATTGTTCCGTTTTCTTCTTTATATTTCTCAAATGTTTTAATACACTCGTCCCTATCTAAATGAGTTAAATGTATTAACTCATTGTTATTTCCCTTTAAATAATCATAAATAATATCATCTCTAAAACCTATCTCTCCTGCATCCTCTTTTGTACAGCCATAATATACCTCTTTGATATTTGCCCATATTATTGCAGATAGACACATTGGGCATGGCTCACAAGATGTATATAAGATGCAATCTGATAAATCATATGTGTTTAGTTTTTTGCAAGCTTCTCTTATTGCTACAACTTCTGCATGAGCCGTTGGGTCATTGTTTTTTAGTACTCTGTTATTTCCATTTGCAATTATGTTACCTTCTTTATCTGTTATTACGGCTCCAAATGGTCCACCTTCTTTGTTTTTTATTCCATTGTCTGCATTTTCTTTTGCAATTTTCATGTATTTATTCATTTTGTTTCCTCCTTTTGCTTTTTGAATTTTTTTGTTTAATGACTTTCCTCGAATTCGTTCTTATTATATCCTATTTTGATAATTATCTCAATATATAAAATTTAAAAACCTAATTACTCCATTTTATTATGGAAAATTAGGTTTTGGTTAAAAAGTTTAATTCTTTCGTAATTCCGTATCTTCAAATAAATTTAAAATTTCATTAAAATCTTTTTTTATTTTGCTTTCATCTTTTCCTTTAAGGTCATAATATAAATTTTTATTTTTACATCCCGAAAGGTGTAAGATTTCTCCTACTGATAAAAATGGGCTAAATAAGCCTTCGTTACACATATTGAAATATGGACAATTTTTGATACAAAATTGCGAGTATTTTGCTCCCTTTGACGCATCTTTTACTTGCACCCATTGGTTACCAATAAAATATCCACTTCTTGGTATTCCAAAAGAATTATATATGTGATATTCTGATTTACTATTGTCTGAAATTTTTTCTAAATATGAAGTTACTCCTTCTAATGATACATACGAATCTTTCCCGAATTTTAATGCTTCTTCTCCTGTTATTTGGTGTTTTATACCATAATAATCATCTCGTATTATCAGGTCTAATATCTTGATGTTTACACCTAAACTGAGTGATTTTTCTATTAATTCGTTAATTTCTTCTATGTTTTGTTTTGTTACCACAATATTGAATCTTGTTTCTATTTTTCTTTTTATTAATTCTTTTGTTATTTTCTTTACTTCTGGTGATAAATATTTAGGATAATGTATGCCATGTATATATTCGTTTACAGAATCTACACTAATTACAATATCAATTCTTTCTTTGTAGTATTCTATTGTGTCTAATATATCATTTAACTTATATCCATTCGTATTTAAACGAATTTTTGTATTTTCACCTAGATTCATTATGTAGTTAATTAATTCTGGTAAATATTCTACCATTGTTGGTTCTCCACCTGTTATGCGAAATATTGTAATTCCTAATTCATATGCAACTTTGATTATCTTTTTGATACTTTCAAAGTTTATTGTTCCTTTTAAATTAGTTTGTATGTTTTCGCCTGTTGGTTTACAGTAGAAGCATTTGTAGTTGCAATTCGTTGTTATTGCTATTGCTAAATAATTTATCCGTTCCTTTTCGTTTTTGTTCATTATACTCTTCCTTTCTTTCCTATTATATTTACAATAGGTTTTATGATTATTATTTGTACTTTTTTATGATACCATTTTTATGTTGAGTTGTATAATATTTTTTTGTCTGTTTGTGATAACCAGAAGTTATAATGAACTTGAATTTAAAATTTTTCTCTTATTATTTTTATTAAACAATTTACTTCTTTTTTTCTTTCTGTATTAAAATATATTCCGAATTCAATTGGTTTAAGTTTTAATTCTGTTTTTAGTTCTACTAAATTGTATTTTTTAAATTCTTCTTTTTCTATATATTCTTTTGTAATCAGTCCTATTGAGTCGCTTTTACTTGTTATTTCCAATATTGTATTGTAACTTGAATTTTTTAAGTTTAATTTTTTATTTTTTGTTAGTTCGTTTAGTCTTGTTACTGTTTGAGCATATTTTCGTGGAACATATATAATTTTTTCTCTATTTCTTCTAGTGTTAATACTTTATTTGCTATATCTGAATTTTTATTTATTATAAATATATCGTTTAATTTTCCAAGTGGTATGTATTTTATATTCTTATTTCTATATTCTTCTACTTTTTTAGAAAATACTATGTCTATTTCTTTATCTTCTAGCATTTCTAACATTTTGTTTGTTTCATAACATTTTAAATCTGTATTTATGTCTGGATATTCTAAATAAAATTCATTTACGCTTTCTCCAAATACTTTATTTAATAAATGGTTATGAGAACCTATTGTTATATTTTTGCTTTTACTAAATTCTTTATCTATTTCAATTATTTCATTTATTGGTTGTTTTAATTTTTGATATAATTTTTCTCCTGTTTCTGTTAATTTTAGTCCTTTATTATTTCTTTCAAATAGTTTTGTCTCTAGTATGTTTTCTAAATTTTTTATATGTTTTGTTACGGCGGGTTGAGATATATTTAATTTTTCACTTGCTCTAGTGATGTTTTGTTCTTTGGCTACTGTTACGTATATTTTATATAATTCTAAATTTACCAAATTAATCACCTTTCATATATTTTTCTTTTAATTAAATTATAAAAAGGGGGCAATTTGCCCCTCTCTCAGTTTTGGAGGTCGCCTTTTGCAACCTTGAAGCCTAAATTCATAAAGGCTAATGCCAATTCCTCATACGAATAATCTTTTTTGCCTTTTATGGCTATAAGATTCATTTTGGTATTGGACGTGTTTAGTAAAGCATGTTGTCCTCCTTTGGGACATATATATGCCTGTCCTCTAGAAGGCCATATCCATACCTCCCATTCTTCAATATGTTTATGGGTCCGTATTATTAAATTCGGTCCCACTTCCAGACATTGCACCTCTTCAATGTCTTCCAGGACAGTTTTTTTTACCTCACAGTCCCGTTTCCCATTATTGTTCAAATCGATTAGCATATCTTCTGGTAACTTTTCTGTTTTAATCATATTGCGTCCTCCTAATTTTAATGCATCTTGTTGATGATACAATTATATCATATTTACATAATTTAAGCAAATTTACCTTGCATAAAAATTTTTTATTTAAATATATTTTAATAACATCCTTTAATATGGAGGAATAAAATGATTGCAAAAACTTTAAAAATAAATAAATATTTCTACCTTATAACAACAACGTTATTAATAATTATAACTTTAACAAGTTACATTTTCATTTCAAAATCAGTAAATTTTGGGCCTGAATTATTTTGGAACAACTATTCTCATTCTTCACTAACAGAATCTTCTGATGGAAATTTTATAAAATGGGTTGATTTTAATGTGACTTCTGAAGCAATGTCAAAAACTGCAAAATTAGATATAGACTCTCACAATTCTAATTCTGAAATTAAATATAATTGGATAGAATTGTTGGCATATCTTGCTTGTAAAAATGGTGGGAATTTTAAGAATTTTAAACAAAATGATTTGGATAAGTTGGTTGTACAATTAAAAAATGGAAAGTCTATTCAAGATTTAACACAAAATATGAAGTATTATAATTACTATTTTAATGCATATTCTGCTATTTTAAGTGGATTCATCGGTAATTACTCTGTTGAAGTAGCAGATGAAAATGGTACTACTCATTTTGAAGATAAATATGGCATTAAGGCTTTTTTGCCTATTGCCAAAAATTATAGTTTTAGTCATTATGATGATTTTGGTGCTTCTAGGTCTTATGGTTTTAAGCGTACCCATTTGGGGAATGATTTGATGGGAAGTATTGGAACTCCAATTATTGCCGTTGAGTCTGGTACTGTCGAACATCTGGGTTGGAATCAGTATGGTGGTTGGCGTGTTGGCATTAGGAGTTTAGATGGAAAAAGATATTATTATTACGCTCATTTGAGAAAAAATCATCCTTATGCTGCAGGTCTTACAGAGGGGGCAAAAGTTACTGCTGGCGATGTTATTGGTTATTTGGGAATGACTGGTTATAGTACTAAGGAGAATGTAAATAACATCAATGTTCCACATCTTCATTTTGGTTTGCAACTTATTTTTGATGAGTCTCAGGTTGATGGTAATAATGAAATTTGGATTGATGTTTATAATATTATTGAGTTTTTGATGCAAAATCGCTCTACTGTTTTTATGAATAATTCTGATACAAAGGATTTTGTGAGAAAGTTTAATTTTAAAGAATATTAACCTAATACATTCCATGTGTCAATGTTTATGGCGTGTATTAGGTTAAAGTTCTATTATTTTTTTCCGTAATACTATTGATATTGTTTTGTTTATTTTACCTCTTGTAATTTGTAATGTAACAATATCATTTGGATTTTTACTATAAATATATTCTCGTAAATCATTCATAGTTTCAAGTTCTTTGTCATCTATTGCTACAATTATATCTCCTTCTTTCAGCTCTGTTTTTGATGCAGGTCCATTTTTTATAATTTGAGTTACGTATATTCCACTGTCGAATTTCAATGTATTATTAATTGAAATTCCAGAACTATTATCTAAATATGGTATGACATTTTTATCATATGCGTATACTCCCATTGTTGCTTGTTCAAATTTATTATTTTTTATAAAACTTTGAATTACTGGTTTTACAACATTTATTGGAATTGCAAATCCTATTCCTTCTGCGGAAGATATTTTTACTGTATTAATTCCGTATTACTTCTCCGTTTGGATATATTAAAGGTCCTCCGCTGTTTCCTGGGTTTATTGTTGCATCTGTTTGGATTAGGTCTGACATGTATGTTGTATTTTCTTTTTCTTCTAGTTTTATTGTTCTATTTTTACTGCTTATTATTCCTGATGTTACTGTTCTTCTAAATTCGAATCCTATTGGATTTCCTA
Source organism: uncultured Clostridia bacterium (assembly GCA_934162615.1). Classification (GTDB taxonomy): domain Bacteria; phylum Bacillota; class Clostridia; order TANB77; family CAG-508; genus CAG-269. Next base: position 25,331 of record CAKPJK010000003.1, on the reverse strand, counting down.
TTGCATATACTGTTTCCCCTATTCTTATTTTGCTTGAATCCCCTAATGATATATATTTTAAATTATTTGCTTCTATTTTTGTTATTGATAAATCTAAATCTGAGTCGCTCCATACTACTGTACCGTCGTATTTTTTACTATTTTCTAATGTTATGTAGCATGTACTATATTTTGTTCCTGTTACGTGTTCGTTACTTAGTATATATCCGTTTTCTGATATGATTATTCCTGTTCCTAGTCCTAGTGTTGTTTCTGTGTTTGTGGAAAATATTGAACTACCTGCGTCTTTTAGTTTTGATATTCCTACTACGCTTTCCATGGTTTGTTCTAATGTATTTGCTATTGTTTGACTTTTTTGCTCTACGTTTTCCACAGTTTGTTCTTTTTCTGTGGATAGTGTTCTTTGTGTTTCGTAGTTTTGTGGATTTACGTCTATTTTTGTGTATGTATTGTATACATACATTCCTATTGTTGTTATTAGTGCCGTTAGTATTATTGTTAATACTGTTCCTTTTCTTTTGTTTTTCTTTTTTGATTTTTTTGCCATTTCTTTCCTCCTGCTTTTATTATGTACAGTTTTGGAAGTATTAAACGTTGCTGCTTATTCATTTTTATTTTTTTATTTTACTGATAATATGGAAAAAACACAAAACAAGAACTGTTTTGTGTTTTTTGTTTTTTAATTACAATTTTTTTGGAAGATTTAGGAATGAATAACCATTTTTATCTTTCCCTCTTTTATTTCTTTTTCCATTTTTTCAAAAGATTTTACTCCTTCAATCGCCACTTCTATTTCCTTATCAGTAGGTGGTGTTGTAGTAAAGAATTGGAAAATCTTTAGCCATACTCTTGGTTCTCCTATTTTAACTAATATAAATGCACATATAATAATATCTGTAATAATAAATCTTAACAATAAATTGTTTTCCATAATTTGCCAGATGATAAGTTCTATGCTCACTAATGAATACATAATAATTTCACATATAATTTTATTGCTTTCACAAAATTTTGTATACCTTGAAGCTCTTTTTACTTCATCAAATGTAGGTATTCTTTGTAATGTATTATATGCATTTAGTACCATGTGTTTGGCAGCATTGAACTTAGATTTAGAATGTTCTTTGCCATTTTTGGATTTAAATTCATATGCATTCTTTACAAAAATAAATATTTTATTGGATGCAAATACCGAAAAATAAAATGTTGCATACACAATTAAAAATTTTCTTGTTAATAAACTTAATATTAACAAAAAAATATCAAAGAAAACGACTTTCCATGTGTCATTTTTCTCATCCTGCATTTTTTCAAGAATGCAATTTTCTTCATCTAGCGTCGTTGGTATCTTTTTTGATTTTACCTTGCCTGATTCATCAATAAATGTTTCTACTCCAACTATAGGATTGAGGTTCGAATAGAAAATTATTCCATTCTTTTTTGCCCGTGCCTTTCTTATTTGTTTTTTTTCTTCCATGTTAAATTCTCCTTTTCTACAAAATTTATATATCTATTGTATCAAATTTTTGTTCAAAAGTCAATTTATGTAAATTATTTATTTTAAAGTGGAAAATAGTCTTAAATGTTTATTTTATACTACATATAAATTTTTTTGAAAAACCTGTCAAATGCTTGCATATTATGTTTTTTAATAGTATAATGCAATTGTTATTAAATGTAAATTTAAAGGGGTAATATAAATGGGAAATAAAGAACTTTTTGAATTAACAAATCCACAAAAATCAATCTGGTACACAGAACAATTTTACGAAGGCACAACTGTAAACAACATCTGTGTTTCAGGAACTTTATATGGAAAAATTGACGAAGAATTATTAAAACAAGCAATCAACAATGTAGTAAAACAAAATGATAGTTTTAGAATTCATGTAATACAAGAGAAAAATGATGTAAGACAATATATAGCAGATTACGAAAAATTCAACATAGATGTTGAATATATTAATAATGAGTCTGAAGTTAAACAAATAGAAAAAAGCGAAGCAAAATTTAAGTTTAATATTATAGATTCTGATTTATTCAAGTTTAAACTTGCAATATCTAAAGGTAATTTTGCGTGTATTATTTTGACTGTTAATCACTTAATTGCTGATTCATGGTCTCTTGGGCTTGTAATTCAAGAGATTATAAAGAATTATAATGCTCTTAAAAATAATAAGGATTTTGTTCCAGATACTTTTTCTTATTTGGACTATATTAAATCTGAAAAAGAATATAAAAATAGTAAAAAATTTGAGAATGATAAAACTTTTTGGAATCAAACTTTTAGTACAATACCAGAACAAGCAACAATTCCTTGTTCAATTAATGGCGTAAAAAATGTGTCTTATAACGCTAAAAGATTGGGCTTTGAATTGGATAGGGATATTGTGTCTAAAATCAATAGTTTTTGTAGAGAAAATAGTATTTCTACTTTTAATTTCTTTATGGCGGTGTTTTCTATTTATATTGGTCGTGTGTCTAATATAGATGATTTTGTTATCGGTACGCCTATTTTAAACCGTTCTAATTTTAAGGAAAAACATACAACTGGTATGTTTATTAGTACAGTTCCAGTTAGATTTGATAATATTAATGATGTTTCTTTTAAGTCTCTTGCAAGCAGTGTTGCTACAAAATTGATGGGTATTTTGAGACATCAAAAGTATTCTTATAATTCTATTTTGGAGGATATTCGTGGTAAAAATGGTAATATACCTAATTTGTATAATATTTTGATTTCTTATCAGATTACTAAGGCTTTTGATGGTTCTTTGGGTGATTATAAGACTGATTGGATTTTTAATAATTATTGTGCTAATGATTTTAATATTCATATTTATGATATTAATGATACGGGTAGTTTACTTATTGATTATGATTTTTTGGTTGATAAGTATTCTAAGGATGATGTTATTAATGTTAATAATCGTATTCTTTATATGATTGGCCAAATTTTGGAGAATGGTGATATTATTTCTCGTGATATCGAGATTATTACTCCTGATGAGAAGAATAAGGTTTTGAATGTTTTTAATGATACAAAGGTTGATTACCAATTGGATAAAACTGTTGTTGATTTGTTTGAGGAGCAAGTACAAAAATCTCCTGATAATATTGCGGTTGTTTCTAATGGAAAAAAATTGACTTATAAAGATTTAAATGAGAAGGCTAACCAATTGGCTAATTATTTGGTTAATGCTGGTGTAAAGTCTGGCGATATTGTTGGTATTATGACAAATCGTTCTGTAGAAATGGTTATTGGTTTAATTGCTATTTTAAAGGCTGGTGCAACTTATTTGCCAATTGACCCAGATTATCCATTACAAAGAATTTCTTATATGTTAGATAACAGTAAGTCTAATATTATTCTTGTTAATGATCAGACTTTTGATTTAATTGAAGGTACTTATAAAAAAATAAATATATCTTTAAATCAAGGTTTATATAATGATTTGAAAAAAGATAATTTGAACTTAAAAATTTTACCAGACCAATTGATGTATTTAATTTATACTTCTGGTTCTACTGGTAACCCTAAGGGCGTTATGCTCACACATAAAAATGTTCATAACTTTATAGTTGGTATGATGCAGCATATTGATTTTAACTCTAATAAGACAATGGTGTCTTTGACAACAATTTGTTTTGATATTTTTGGTTTGGAACTTTGGTGTTCTTTGACTAATGGTTTAAAAGTTGTTATTGCAAATGAGTTTGAGCAAAAAGATGCTTCTGCTTTTAATAGGTTATGTTTAAATAATAATGTTACAATGATGCAAACTACGCCTTCAAGATTTTTAGCATTTTTAGAGGATTCTTCTTGTTTAGATTATCTAAAAAATATGACTGATATTTTGGTTGGTGGAGAATCTTTGCCAGAAAATTTATTAGTTAAATTAAAGCATCTTTCTAGTGCAAATATTTATAATATGTATGGTCCAACAGAGACTACTATTTGGTCTACTATGAAAGATTTGACAAAAAATAGTAATATAACAATTGGTAAACCTATTGCAAATACTCAATGTTACATTTTGGACCCTAACCATAAAATTTTGCCACCTTATGTTGTTGGTAATTTATATATTGGTGGTGATGGTGTTTCACGTGGATATTTTGGTAGACCAGATTTAACTAGTGAGAATTTTATAAAATTTATTGATAATAAAATTATTTATAATACTAATGATTTGGCTTATCGTACTTATGATGGTGAAATTGTTCATTTGGGTAGAGCGGATTTCCAAGTTAAAATGCATGGTTATAGAATTGAGTTGGGCGAAATTGAAAATACTATTTCAGTTTTTGATAATATTACTTCTTGTGCAGTTGGTTGCCCTACTTTGAATGGTAAAAAAATTCTTTGTGCTTATTATACATCTTCTGAAGATATTAATATAGATGATTTGAAGGCTCATTTGTTGAAAAGTCTTCCTACTTATATGATTCCAAGTCATTTTGTTAATATGGAAAAACTACCTCATACACCAAATGGTAAGATTGATAGAAAGGCTTTGGATGCGGTTACTTTGGAAATTAACAAAAATGTCGTGTTGCCTAAAAATGATATTGAGCAAAAGGTATTTGATATAATTTCAAAAATTTCTAATAATGGCAATATTAGTATGGATGATGATTTATTTAGTATAGGTCTAGATTCTATTGGAATCATACATTTATCTGCTAAAATTGAGCAAATATTTGGAGTTACTATTTCAATTAGGGATTTGTATAATACACATTCTTTGATGGATTTAGCAAATTTGATTGCTTGTTCTAATCAAACAGGTTTAAAGCACATTGAAAAAACAGTAAAAAAATCATATTATCCGTTGTCATCTTCACAGAAATCAATGTTCTATGCTGCACAAATGGATAAGGATTCTCTTGTTTATAATGTATCTTGTGGATTTTTAACTGATACAATTTTGGATGCAAATAAAGTTAAATCTACTTTTGAAAAAATTGTTAAATTGCAATCAAGTTTTAGAACAAGTTTTTCAATTATAGATGGTGTTGCTAGCCAAGTTGTTTTGGATGATGTTCCTTTTGATATTGAAATTTATTATGATACAGAGGCTAATAAGCAATCTATTCTTGATAATTTTGCTAAACCTTTTGATTTGTCTAATGCTCCTCTTCTTCGTGTTGCAGTATATTATTTGGATAATGAAAAAACTATGATTTTGATTGATTCACATCATATTGTAATGGATGGTTCTTCTCTTTATATTATGATGGATGAATTTTGCAAACTTTATCAAGATAAAGATGTTAAACCTTTGGATGTTGAATATATTGATTATGCAGTTTCTGAAAATGAATTTATTAATAGTGATAAAATCACTAATGTTGAAAATTATTGGCTTTCTAAAATTAATACTAAAGAATTACCAATTTTGAACTTGCCTTATGATTATGCAGTTTCAAATGTAAAATCATTTAGTGGTTCTAGTGTTGATTTTTGTGTGGATTCTTCTATATTTAAGAAAGTTAATGATATTGCTAAAAAATATAGAGTTTCACCATTTACATTTTTTATAAGTGTATTTTATGTTGTTCTTTATAAATATACTGGTCAAAGTGATATAATTGTTGGTACTCCTGTTGATTTAAGGATGTATTCTGAGTTAAATAGTATGATTGGTATGTTTGTTAATAACACATTATTAAGAAATAAAATAAATTCTAGTTCTGAGTTTTCTAGTTTCTTGTTTGAAACTCAGGATTTGATAAAAGAGACGTTGTCAAACCAACCTTATCCTTATAATGAATTGATTAGCAAGTTGAGTTCACCTGCAAATTCATTATTGGATGTTGTGTTTACATATCAAACTCCTCATGATAAGAAATTTAAAATAGATGATTATAGTTTTGATATTGTAAGACCAAATACTTCTACTTCTAAATTTAATTTGTTGTTAGAAGTTGTACCGGATATGAATGTCATAAGGGTTGAATATAATACTGATTTATTTAAATATCAAACTGCAGAGAGCATTTTAAAACATTATTTGTTTGTGCTTAATAGTTTGATTAATGACCAAAGTCAACTTATTAATAATATCAATATTATTACTGATGAAGAGCAAAAAATGTTGAATGACTTTAATAATACTGCAGGTCCTATAAATTCTGATACTGTTGTGTCAATTTTTGAGGATCAAGTTGAGAAAAATTCAAATAATATTGCTTTGATTTGTGATGATGTTTCTTTAACTTATAGTGAGTTAAACGAAAAGGCTAATAGTTTAGCGCATTACTTAATCAGCAAAGGTATTGGTAGAAATGATAAAGTTTGTATTATGACAAATCGTTCTTTGGAAACTATAGTATGTATGCTTGGTATTTCTAAAGCAGGTGCTGCATTCTTTAATGTTGACCCTACATATCCAATTGAGCGTACAAAGTATTATTTGGAAGATAGCCAAACTAAATATGTTTTAACACAAAAATCTTTAAGAGAACGTGTTGAAAGTATAGAGAATTGTATTGAGATTGATTTATCTAATGATGAGATTTATGGAAAAATTTATGATAATCCAAATGTAACTGTATTGCCTGAAGATTTATCCTATGTAATTTATACTTCTGGTTCTACTGGAACACCTAAAGGTGTTATGCTAAATCAGGTTGGTTTTGCTAACATGACTAAGGCAATGACAAAAGTTTTGGATTATTTAAAAGAAGGTAATAAACATACTCTTGTGTCTGTTACTTCAACACCTTTTGATATTTTTGTTTATGAAATTATTGTTTCATTAACACATGGTTTAAAGGTTGTTATGGCAAATAATGCCGAACATAGAAATCCTAAGTTATTAGATGCTTTGATTAAAAAATATAATGTTGATGTTATGACTGTTACTCCTAGTTTAATGAAAATAAATTATGATAACAGAGAGCCTGATACTGCCTTGGCTTTAGTTAAAAATATGGTATTTGGTGGTGAGCCTTTACCTGAAAAATTTGTTAAAGATTTAAGGGCTTTGGCTGATGATATTACTATTTATAATATTTATGGTCCAAGTGAAATTACTGTACTTTCTAATGTTCAAAACTTGGATGGTGAAACTGAAATTACAGTTGGTCCTCCAATTATGAATACTCAAATTCATATTTTGGACAAGAATATGAATCAGGTTCCAATTGGTGTAATTGGAGAGATTTATATTTCTGGTATTCAAGTTGGTCTTGGATATATTGGTAAACCTGAAATGACTGCATCAAGATTTATGGATAATCCTTTTGGACCTGGAAAAATATATAAATCTGGTGATATTGGTAGATGGACTTTTGATGGTAAAGTTCAATGTTTAGGAAGAGTTGATAACCAAATTAAGTTAAGAGGTTTAAGAATTGAACTTGGTGAAATTGAAAATATTATGTCAAATGTTCCTGGTGTTTCTGCATCAGTTGTTAATAAAATTGAGATGGATGGAAAAGAGGTTTTGTGTGGTTATTATGTTGCAGATTCTTCTGTTCTTCCAGATACAGTTAAACTTGCTCTTAAAAAAGCTTTGCCACCTTATATGGTTCCATCATATGTTATCCGTTTGGATAAAATGCCTTATACTATTAATCGTAAAATTGATAGAAAGTCATTGCCATTACCTAGCCTACATAGGAGTATTTCAACAAAAACTGTAAATATTGATGAGTTAAATACTAATGAGGAAAAATTATTACAAATTTGGAAAAACATTTTAAAGGTTGATGATATTACTGTAAATGATAATTTCTTTGATATCGGTGGTGATTCTATTGGTGCTATTCAAATGCAAATTGAGGCTATTAAATATGGTTTAAAATTTGAATATGCAGATATATTCAATTATCCAACTATTAAGGAATTGTCTAATAAGTTGCCAAGTTCTGAAATTAATTTTATTGAGGATTATGATTATGATAAAATTAATAGCGTTCTTGCTAGAAATACTTTAGATAATTTATCTAGTATTGTTCCTGCAACTATTGATAATATTTTATTAATTGGAACTACTGGATACCTAGGGGCACACATAATTGACGAATTTATGAAACAAAATTCTGGAATTATTTATTGCTTAACTAGACCTAAAAACAATGTTGACCCTACTTCAAGATTGAAACAAACTTTGAATTTCTATTTTGGAGATAAATATTCAAATCAATTTTCTAAGAGAATTCGTGTTGTTGAAGGTGATATTTCTAAAGAAGGTTTGGGCTTATCTACTTCGGATTATGATTTAATTAGAAATAATATTGATGTTGTTATAAATTCTGGTGCAATTGTTAAACATTATGGTTTAAAAGGTCAATTTGATGATATTAATGTTTTGGGAACTCAAAATGTTGTTGATTTTTGTAAGAAAGAAAATAAACGTTTATTACATATTTCAACTATGAGTGTTTCTGGTAGTGGTGAAAAAGAAGAGGCTATTGAGGAAACTCCTGAAAATATCAACTTTAAAAAGCAATTTAGTGAGACTAATTTGTTTGTTGGTCAAAAATTAAAAGGAGTGTATACAACAACTAAATATAAGGCAGAACTTATTGTGTTAGAGGCAATTTACGATGGATTAAATGCACAAATTTTAAGACTTGGTAATATTACTAATAGATATAGTGATGGTGTTTTCCAACAAAATGTTGATAATAATGCTTTTGCTAAGAGAATTAAGTCATTTATTGAGATTGGTGCAGTTCCAAAATATATGCTTAAACATGCTATTGAACTTACACCCGTTGATTTGGCTGCAGAAGCAATTGTTAAGATAATGAATCATGATAGTAATTGTAATGTATTCCATATTTATAATACAAAACTTATGACTATAAAATTGCTTTTAGAAACTCTTGATTCTTTGGGTCATGAAATTATACCTATGTCTGACGAGATGTTTGCTTATCTTATTACTGGTATTCTTTCTGATAATGAGAAAAAGAAATGCTTATCTGGTATTATTTATGACTTGGATGAGAGTAAAAAACTTACTTATACATACAATGTAAGATTACATGCTAATTTTACTGATGAATATTTAAAACGTGTATCTTTTAGTTGGAAAGATATTGATGCTGACTATATTATTAGATACATGAAGTACTTTGAAAAAATAGGTTTTATACCTGGAGGTGATACAAATGAATAATTTCGGCTTGAGTTTCTGGCTTTTGGTACTTTCTACACTTTTGACTGTTGTAATGTTTGTTTATATTTCTTGTCAAAAAGATAGAAAGCAGTTACACAATGTTTTTTGTTTAAACTTGTTTTGCTCTCTTATAATTTCTGTGGGAGTGCTTTGTCAAGCCGTTTGTAATTACTTTTTTTCAATACCATCTATTTGGTTTGAAAATATTATTTATATTGGAACCTGTTTATTACCTTTAACAGTGTTCTTTACGAGTTTAATATTTACAAATACAAAAATAACATTTAAAAAATCTTATTTGTTATTGTTTGTAATACCTATATTATCTCTTATTGTATTGTGGACAAATGATTTACATCATTTGTTCTATATACAATATTCATCATCTTTTACAGATACTATTTATGGACCATATTTCTATGTACATTCTGTTTATACTTATCTTTTATTGATTATTGGTATTGGTCGTTTACTTATATTTTCGATTAGGAATGCTGGATTCTTTTCTAAACAGTCTTTATTGATTAGTATTGGTTTGGCTTGTCCTGTTATTGTAAATGTTTTAGGTTCTTTCTTAAAATTGATACCTATGACTGTTTTCGTAACACCAATTTCATTTTCAGTATCAATTATATGTTTTGCTTTGGCAATATTTAAGTTTGACTTTTTGGGAATTGCTCCTATTGCTTTAAGGAAAATTGCGGACAGGATGTCTGATAGTTATTTAGTTTTGAATGATGATGGAACCATAACAGATTTTAATCAAACTTTTTTGGTTACATTTAAGATTAAAGATATTGCATTAAGAGGTCAAAATTTTGATAAGTTTTGCAAAAGTAATAAAATAAATTATGGAAAAATTAAAACTGCCATTGCTAAAACAAAAGATTCAAAAAAGACTGTTTCTTTTGAATTCCATGCACGCAGAATCCATAAAATATTTTCTGTTGAAGTTAATACTATTTATTCAGATGGTGTGTCTTTGGGAACATTAATTTTGTTTAAAGATATTACTCAACATATTGAAGATATGGAGACTATTAAAAATAATCAAGATATTTTAATGGAAAGAGAGCGTCTAGCATCACTTGGACAATTAATTGGTGGTATTGCGCATAACCTAAAAACACCTATAATGTCTATTTCTGGTGCTGCAGAAGGCTTAACTGATTTAGTTAAGGAATATGACTCTTCTATTGATGACCCTGAGGTTAATAGCCAAGACCATCATGATATTGCTAAAGATATGGGTGAATGGATTGTAAAAATTAAGGAGTATACTGAATATATGTCAGATATTATTACTGCAGTTAAGGGTCAGGCGGTTACTTTGTCTGAGGCTGAGAATGTTTCTTTTGATATTGATGAACTTGTTAAGAGAGTTGATATTTTGATGAAACATGAACTTAAAAATGCTTTGATTTATATGAATGTTCAAATGAATGCTCCAAAAACTACTAAGATTAATGGTGATATTAATAGTTTGGTTCAGGTTATTAATAATATGATTTCTAATGCTATTCAGTCTTATAATGGTAAGACTGAGCAAAATATTGATTTGATTTTGAGTAAGTCTGATGGAAATTTGATTATTTCTGTTAGGGATTATGGCTGCGGACTATCACAAAAAGTGCAAGACAAATTGTTTAAAGAGATGATTACTACTAAGGGTAAAAATGGTACTGGGCTTGGTTTGTATATGTCTTATTCTACTATTAAGGCTCATTTTAATGGTAATATTACTTTTGAGTCTAAAGAAGGAGAGGGTACTACTTTTAATATTATTTTACCTTTATAAATTTTTAGGGATTAGGGGACGGGTCTCCTAATCCCTTTTTTTATTTTAAATTTTTTTCAAAAAATGCTTGCTTTTTATTGATTTTATTAATATAATGGCTTTATATGAATAAGGCCTTAAATATTGGCAAAATCTTGAAGTCAGGAATTTTAATACAACTGACAGGATGGAGGATGATTTAATGAGAAAAGGGTTACAAAAGGTTGTTAATGAAAATAACAATTATAGAATTATAGCCGTAGATGACGAGGAAGGAATTGTAGATTCACTATCTATATTTTTGAAGCGTTCAGGTTATGATTTTACGGGTGTTACAGATCCTATGGAGGCTATTGAAAAGGTTAAAACAGAGCATTATGATTTGATGCTTCTTGATTTTATAATGACGCCTATTCATGGTGATCAAGTTGTTGAGGAGATAAGGAAGTTCAATAAAGAGTTGTACATCCTATTATTAACTGGGCACAAAGATTTGGCTCCTCCTTTAGATACTATTAGAAGATTGGATATTCAGGGCTATTGTGAGAAAAGTGATAAATTTGACCAGTTGCTATTATTAATAGAGTCTGGTATTAAGTCTATTGCTCAAATGAATGAAATTAAAAAAATTAATGATGAATTGAAAAATAAAAATGAAAAGCTTGAAGAGGCTTATTTGTCTACTATTCAAACTTTGAGATATACTGTTGAGGCTAAAGATACTTATACTAGGGGTCATTCTGACCGTGTTTCTCAGTATTCTGTTTTGATTGGTAAACATCTTGGTTTGTCTGATAGTGATTTGCATGATTTGGAAGTTGGTGGTTTGTTCCACGATATTGGTAAAATTGGTATTCCTGATAGTATTTTAAGGAAGGAGTCTAGACTTACTGATGATGAGTATTCTGAGATTAAAAATCATCCGGCTATTGGAGCGCATATTTTGTCTTCTGCTAAGATTTTTGCTAATATTATTCCAATTGTTAAACATCATCATGAGAGATATGATGGTAATGGCTATCCTGGTAGATTGAAGGGTGAAGATATTCCTTATTTTGCTAGGATTGCGGCTATTGCGGATACTTTTGATGCTATGACTTCTAAGCGTAGTTATAGGGATTCTCTTCCTTTGGATGTTGTTATTGCGGAGTTTAAGAGGTGTAGAGGAACTCAGTTTGATCCTGAGTTGGATGATGTTTTTTTGGATATTTTGGAGAATCATTATGATGAGATACAAGAAATTATGGATAATTATTAAAAAAATAGATTGGAAGTTTTCTTTCAGTCTATTTTTTCTTATTTTTTACTCTTTTGCATTGATTATATATTAATATTTAAAGAAAAAGTCCCAATGGAAGACCCGAAGAAGCATTTTTTCTAAAAATATTAATATATAATCAATGCATATAATATAAATATAATAAATAATATAAATAGGGATTGAAGACTCTTCTTCAATCCCTTTTTTTATACTTTCATAGATAATCCTACTTTTTTTCTTTCCATATCTATTTTAATAACTTTAACTTTAACAATATCCCCAACTGAAACTAAATCAGAAGGATTTTTAATGTATTTATCGCTCATTTCTGAAATATGTACAAGTCCATCATATTTAACACCAATATCTACGAATGCTCCGAAATCTATAACATTTCTTACTGTTCCTGTTAAAATCATACCTTCTTTTAAATCTTCTAATTTCAAAACATCTTGTCTTAAAATTGGTTTTGGCATATCTTCACGAGGGTCTCTTCCTGGCTTGCTAAGTTCTGAAATTATATCAGTTAGTGTCATTTCTCCTATTTCTAGTTCTTTGGCTGTTTTTGCTACATCAACTGTTTTTAATTTTTGTCTTAGTTCGTCTGTTTTTTCTTTGTCCCTTAAGTCTTCTTTGTCAAATCCTAAAGTTTTTAGTAATTTTTCTGTTGCTTCGTAACTTTCTGGGTGAACTGCAGTTATTTCTAGTGGGTTTTTACCGTCTATAATTCTTAAGAATCCTGCACATTGTTCAAATGCTACTTTTCCCAATTTTGGTACTTTCAAAAGTTCTTTTCTTTCTTTTAATTTTCCGTTTTCATCTCTATATTTTACAATGTTTTTTGCTATTGTGTTGTTTATTCCTGATACATATGAAAGTAGTGATGGTGTTGCTGTGTTTACATCAACTCCTACTTTGTTAACACTATCTTCTACTACGCCTGTTAGACTTTCGGCTAATTTCTTTTGGTTTACATCGTGTTGATATTGTCCAACTCCTATTGCTTTTGGGTCTATTTTTACAAGTTCTGCTAGTGGGTCTTGTAATCTTCTTGCTATTGATATTGCTCCTCTTATAGAAACATTTATGTCAGGATATTCTTCTGTTGCAAGTTTTGATGCTGAATATACTGACGCTCCTGCTTCGCTTACAATTACATAGTGTACTGGTCTTGATGCTTCTTTTATCATATCTGATACAAACATTTCTGATTCTCTTGATGCTGTTCCGTTTCCTATTGCTATCATATCTATTTTGTCTTTTTCAATTAGTTTTAATAATTCTTTTTTAGCACCTTCTACATCATTTTGTGGTTCTGTTGGATATACTGTTGTGTAGTCTAAGACTTTTCCTGTTTCGTCTATTACGGCTATTTTACATCCAGTTCTATATGCAGGGTCAAATCCCATTACTGTTTTGCCTTTAATTGGTGCTCCTAATAATAGTTGTTTTGAGTTTTGTCCAAATACTTTTATTGCTTTTTCTTCTGCTTTTTCTGTTAAATCTGAACGGATTTCTCTATCAATTGATGGTTCTATTAATCTTTCAAAACTGTCTAATATTGTGTCTTTTAGCATTTGTGTGAATTGTGTTTCACCTTTTATAATGTCTTTTTCTATGTATGCTAAAATTTTATCTTCTGGTTTTTCAATAGATACTTTTAGGAAGTCTTCTTTTTCTCCCCTGTTTATTGCCAAAATTCTGTGGCTAGGAATCCATTTTAATGCTTCACTATAGTCATAATACATCTCATAATTTGATTTGCTCTCAGGGTCTTTTGCTTTTGTTTTGATAAGACCTTCTCTATAGCATTGTCTTTTTATCTCTTTTCTGTATTTAGCATTGTCTGAAATATCTTCGGCTATAATGTCTAGGGCTCCTTGAACTGCGTCTTCTGGTGTTGCAACGACTTTATCTTTGTTTTTCTTGTCTTCTTCTGATAAGTTTTCTACATTAACATATTCTTGTGCTATTTCTAATATCGGTTTTGTTTCTGTTTGTTCAATTATTATTTGTGCTAGTGGTTCTAGTCCTTTTGCTTTTGCTACTGTTGCTCTTGTCTTTTTCTTTTGTTTGTATGGTCTATAGATGTCTTCTACTTCTGCAAGTGTTTTTGAAATTGCTACTGCTTGCAATATTTCGTCTGTTAATTTTCCTTGTTCGTCTATTGATTTTATTACTTCTTCTTTTCTTGTTTCTAAGTTTCTTAGGTATGATAGTCTTTCTCCAAATGTTCTTAGTACTTCGTCACTTAGTCCTCCTGTTACTTCTTTTCTATAACGTGCGATAAATGGTATTGTGTTTCCTTCATCTATCAATTTTATTGTGTTTTCTACTTGTTGTATTTTGATGTTTAATTCTTCTGCAATTGTTTTTGCTATTTTGTCCATTGTTTTCCTCCCTTTAATTTTTTAAAATGCTTTTGACATTATTTATTTTTTGTGCTTTCGACATTTTTTGATATGTTTAGTCAATTTTTGATATCTTATTGACTTTTTTCATTGTTTAATATATCATAAATTTGAATAAAATGAAAGGGGGAAATTGAAAATGATTTCATCAGATTTTAGAACTGAGGCTCGTAGAAAATTATCTGGTAAATGGAGTAAAGCGGTTTTTATTGTTTTAGCATATATGGCTTTGACTTTTGTTATTGGATTTATTGAAGGTCTTTTTCCTGAATCAATGGAAGAAATATTTAGTCTTGTAAATACTATTATTAATGTTCCTTTATCTTTTGGACTTGTATTTGCATTTTTAAAATTATTTAATGGTGAAAATGTTAAGGCTTTTGATTTCGCTACTTTAGGTTTTTCTAATTTTGGAAAATCTTGGGGTGTTACTTTTCAAATATTTTTGAAAATGATTCTTCCAGAAATCGCCGTAATTGTTTCTTTTTTAATACTTATGATAGGTGGCATTTCTACTGGAATTATGGTTTCTGCATATCCTTCAACTAGTTCATCTGCATTTTCTATGTTTATGCTAATAGTTGGTGTAGTTCTTGTTATTGTTTCAAGTGTTTGGGCTACAACTAAATATTATTATTATAAATTGGCATATTTAATTGCTGCTGATAATGAAGATATGTCTACTGCAGATGCAGTTGAAGAAAGTCAAAGATTGATGACTGGAAAACGTGCTGGGTTATTCTGCTTAGAATTATCTTTTATCGGTTGGGCTATTTTAAGTGTGGCTACAATGGGAATTGGTTTCTTATGGCTTGTTCCTTATGTTCAATTTGCTAATATAGCTTTTTATAAATATGCAACTGGTAATACAGAAACTATTGAAATTAATACTTCAGATGATAATACTTCAGAAAATATGTAGAAAAAACAAAAGAAAAATAGAGTTAAATTCTCTATTTTTTCTTTTTTATTTTTTTATTCAATTCCTAAATATTCGTTGTATGTTATTTCTCTGTCTATTACATTTCCATCTTCTTTAATATCAATGATTCTATTTGCTACTGTTTGTGTTAATTCGTGGTCATGTGATGTAAATAAGATGTTTCCTGTAAATTTTTTCATTCCTTCGTTTACAGATGTTATGCTTTCCATATCTAAGTGGTTTGTTGGTTCGTCAAATATTAAGAAATTTGCTCCTGAAAGCATCATTTTTGAAAGAACACATCTTACTTTTTCTCCTCCTGATAAGACTCTTACTTGTTTTAATGCTTCGTCTCCTGAGAATAGCATTCTTCCTAAGAATCCTCTTACATATGTTTCGTCTGGGTCTTTTGAGTACTTTCTAAGCCATTCGGTAATGTTCTCATCTGTGTCAAATAAGTAGTTGTTGTCCTTAGGGAAGTATGATTTTGTTATTGTTGTTCCCCATACTAATTCTCCACTGTCTGGTTCCATTTCTCCTGATATTATTTGGAATAAGACTGTTTTTGCTATTTCGTTGTCTGCTAAAAATGCTATTTTATCGTCTTGTTTTACTGTAAATGATACATTGTCTAATACTTTTACACCTTCATATGTTTTTGTTATATTTTTTACTTGTAATATTTCTCTTCCCGGTTCTCTGTCTGGTTTAAAGTCTACATATGGATATTTTCTGTTTGATGGTTTTATTTCATCTAGTTCTATTTTTTCAAGTGTTTTCTTTCTTGATGTTGCTTGCTTTGATTTTGATGCATTTGCACTGAATCTTGCTATAAAGTCTTGTAATTCTTTTATTTTTTCTTCTTTTTTCTTGTTTTGCTCTTTCATTTGTTTTAGTGCCAATTGGCTTGATTCGTACCAAAAGTCGTAGTTTCCTGGATATACTTTTATTTTACCGAAGTCGACGTCTGCTATGTGTGTACATACTTTGTTTAGGAAGTATCTGTCGTGTGATACTACTATTACTGTGTTTTCGAAGTTGATTAGGAATTCTTGTAACCAGTTTATGCTTTTTAAGTCTAAGTCATTTGTTGGTTCGTCTAGTAGTAATACGTCTGGGTTTCCGAATAGTGCTTGTGCTAGTAATACTTTTACTTTTTCTCTTGCTTCTATTTCTTTCATGTATTTATAGTGGTTTTCTGGTATTATTCCTAAGTCGTTTAGTAGCATTGCGGCGTCTGATTCTGCGTTCCATCCGTCTAGTTCTGCAAATCTTTCTTCTAGTTTTGCGGCTTTCATTCCGTCTTCTTCTGTGAAGTCTGGTTTTGCGTATATTGCTTCTTTTTCTTTCATTATGTCATATAGTTCTTTGTTTCCCATCATTACTGTGTCTATTACTGTGTTTTCTTCGAATGCAAAGTGGTCTTGTTTTAGTATTGATAGTCTTTCTCCTTTTTCTAGTGTTACTTCTCCTTTGCTTGGTTCTATTTCTCCTGATAGTACTTTTAGGAATGTTGATTTTCCTGCTCCATTGGCTCCTATTATTCCGTAGCAGTTTCCTTTTCCAAATTTTATATTTACGTCTTCAAATAGTACTCTTTTTCCAAATCGTACTGTTACTCCGATTGCATTTAACATTGTTTTCCTCCCTATTTTTTGTTGTTTTTTTGTTTTCGTTCTTTTTGCTTGTTCTAGTATACCATTTTTTGCTAGAAAAATCAACATAAAAATGTCCTTTTGGTGTCGGTTCTGTTTGGGTCATTTGTTCCTTTTAAATACGTATCTAAAAAGTATAATTTTGTTAAATAACTGAAAAACTCAGGGGAGGCATCGCCCCCGCCTGAGAACAAGATTATTTTTCTTTTAACTCAATTGTTTTTGTTGTATAAACGATATTATTATTTATCGTTCTGTAACAGTGGATGCTTAATCCATTTTCTGCGTTGGATTCAATATACTTTGATGACGCGAATTCAGGAAATTTTTCCAGTTTTGCTGTACATGTAGTATCTGAATATATCACTACGTCATCTTGATAGTCTGGATTTATGACATATGTCTTTCCATCTGATGGAAATAATGTGTCTACAAACACTTCATATCCCCCACTTTCTTGTAGTGCTGACAGTTGTGATTCTAACTCCTCGTTTTTCTGAGTTAATTCCTTATTTTTTTGACTCAATTCTGCAATTTCTGTTTCTGCTTCATCATTCTGCAAGTTATCGATTTTTTTATCGATTTCTGCTATTGTTGCAGAATCATTTGGTAGATTCTCCACCTGCCGCTGTAATTCTGTAATTTGTTCTTTTACAGAACTTATGTCATCATTCGAAGAATTCCAACCACATCCAGATACCGTTACTGCTACCATTGCTACTAATACTAAAAAAAATTTTGCTTTCATATTGTTTCCTCCTATGATGTTATCTTGTTTTTAAAACTTCTTATGTTAAGTATATCATATTTGGGGAAATTTGGCAAATAAAAATTAATCATCAAACAATAATTTTATTCCCCATATTCCTGATATTCCAACTAATGCATAAATTATTCTAGAAATTACAGACATACTACCAAAGATTGTGTCTACTAAATTAAATTTAAAGAACCCTATAAGTCCCCAGTTTATTGCTCCTATTATAATTAGCACTAATGCTATCTTGTCCACTACTTTCATATTGTTCCTCCTTTATTTTCTAATTTTGCTATTATTATATGCTAATTATTTTGTGTTTATCCCTAATATTTCAAAAAAAGAATTAAGATTTTTTATATCCTAATTCTTTTTTGGTTAAATTTCTTTATTAGTCACTATATTTGTTGAATTAATTTGTGTTGTTTTATTTTGTATCTTGTTATCAATTTTATTATCTATTATGTTGTTTATTTTATTATCTACTTTGTTGTCTACCGTATTATCTTTGGACTTATCCTGTTTTCCATCATCTTGCTTATTTTGATTTTGGTTATTATTTTCTTGTTTGTTTTCTTCTTTTTTATTATCTTCTTGTCTATTTTGCTCTTTTTGCTGATTTTGTTGTGCATTGTTGTTTGTTGGTTGAGCAACTGGTTCTTGTTTTGATGAATTTCCATTTTTCCAAGGATTTGCTGGATTTGAATCTGTTGGGTCCCAACCTCTACATTCTGTATTCCATGATATTTTTTTTGCACTTGGCTTTCCTAGTGGTCCCGGGTTTGAATCATAATAAAATTCTACTATTGTTCCTGTTGATATATTGTGGTAAATCCATGCTGCATCTTGTACTGTTAGACGTATACATCCTGCTGATGCTTTTGTTCCTAACTTGTCATATTCAGCATATTCTAGTGTTGATGGATTTCCCTTTGTTGTATATGGTACAGAGTGAAATAATATATTACCTACAATTGCAGTGCTATATTGACCATATACATATGTTCCTGGTGTATGACCAAAAAGTGTGTGCCATGTATATCTTGTTCCTTTTAGTTTGTATTTTCCTCCTGTTGGTGTTGCAGTTCCTATTGAACAAACCATTGCTTTTACTGGGACTGTGTAGTTTCCTTCAGAGTCTTTTGTGTATATTGTTACTACATTTGCTTGGTTATTTACTTTTACGTAGTATTTGTTTTTGTTGTCTTTTATCTCTTTTTCGTCTTTTACTTTACTTTCTTTTATTGCATTTTCATCTACTACATTTTCGTCTACTGGCTCTGTTTCTTCTTCCTCAATTTGATTTTCTTCTATTTGTTCCTCTAATATATTTTCTTCTTCTATCGCTTGTCCATCTGTTTCTGTTGTTCTACTTGTTTTTTCTCTTATAAATATTATTATACATCCTATTATTATCATTATTGAAAGTATTATTATTGCTATTGTTGTTATAAATTTTTTCTTATCTTTTATTTTCATCTTTACTCCTTTTAATCTAACATATCTTTTCTTTTTAACCACCATGTTACAATTAGTGTTAATGCTACTGAGATTAGTATCATTATTGGGAATCCAAATTTGCTGTTTTGGAATGGTATGTTTACGTTCATTCCCCAGAAACTTGATACCATCGTTGGTACTGCAAGTACTATTGTTATCGATGTTAAAAATTTCATTACTCCATTTAGGTTATTTGATATTATTGATGCATACGCATCCATTGTTCCTGTTAAAATGTCACTATATATTTTGGCCATTTCTATTGCTTGCTTGTTTTCTGTGATTGCATCTTCTAGTATGTCTTCATCTTCTTCATATAGTTTTATTATTTTGCCTCTAAGTGTTTTTTCCATGACTAGTTCGTTTGACTTTAGTGATGTTGTGAAGTATACTAAACTTTTTTCTAAACTTAGTAATTTTAATAATTCTTTGTTTTTCATTGATTTTTTTAATATGTATTCTGCTATTTCTGTTTCTTTGTTTATTTGCTTTAAGTATGTTAGGTAGTATGATGAGTTTAGGTACAGCATTTGGAATATTAGTTTTGATTTTTTGTATGTTTGGAAGTTTTTGATTTTCATTTTTTCAAAGTCTTCTATTACTTTGTTTTTTCGTAATGATACTGTTATGAAATAGTCGTCTCTTACTACTATCATTCCTAATGGCATTGTTGTGTATACGTCATTTTCTTCGTTTTTTTCTATTATTGGTACGTCTACTACAAATAGTATTGTTCCGTCGTCTTCTTCGTTGTCTATTCTGGCTTTTTCTTCGAAGTCTAGTGCGTCTCTTATAAAGTCTTCTTGTATTTCAACACTTTCACATACTTTTTTTATTTCGTTTTCCGATGGGTTTACTAAATTTATCCAACTTCCTTTTTTGATTTCTTTTATTTCTTCTATTTTGTTTGTTTCTATGTTTGTGCTGTATATTTTTAGCATTTTTTCCCACCTCTTTCTTTATTTTACATATATTATTTTATCTTTTTATTTTGAAATTGTCAATGTGTTTTTAAATATTTGTTTACATAAATTTTTATTTTACTAAAATCTCTTGACATCTGCACTTAGAAACGCTATAATAAGAAAGTAATTTAAGTCTTGCATCATTAGCTCAGTTGGTAGAGCAGCAGACTCTTAATCTGAAGGTCCTCGGTTCGAAACCGAGATGATGCACCAAAAAAAGGAATCACTAAAAAATCAGTGATTCTTTTTTTGACTAATTAGAATTAAAGGAGTTTCTTTATTCCCATTAATTTTTATTTATTTTTTCCTTTTAATATAATTCTTTGCATTGCACTATAAGTATCTTTTGAAAGTAAATCCTTTGAAACCACTTGACCATTAAGACTCTTGATTATATAAGTTTCCGTAACACAACCATTTGCTCCATTTTGTTTTATTTGCTCTGTTCCCTCTGCTATTGTGTTATCTTCAATATATTTTTCTGTAAATGGAATTGTTGAAATTGTTTTTGTTTCAAATGTTATGTTGTATTCGGAATTTTCTTTTATTCCGTAAATTGATATTGTTGCAACTCCGTTTGATGCAGATGCCTTAATTTTTATTGCGTATTTTCTTGTGTTTTTAAATTTAAAATCTGTTACTCCATATGCTACTGTTGCATCTCTACCCTCTGGCACATATGAGGTTATAAATTGATGGTTTCTTCTTTCTACTACTTGCATATTTGCTTTTAAAACTGCATTATATAATGTTGAAGAAATTTGGCAAATTCCTCCACCCACTCCATTTACAACTGCCCCATTTTCATATACTTTTGCAGTTTTGTACCCTGCTTGAGTTGTTCTTGCTCCTAAAGTTTTATTATATGAAAACGTTTCACCTGGCAACACTATTTTTTCATCTATTTTTTTACATGCTATTTCTAGGTTTGTTGACCTGTCTTTATCTCCTCCGTCATATCTTGTTGAATATGCACTTATTTTCTCTGGAAATGCTTCTGAGCCTAAGTTTGATAGTGTTACCTGTGGATTTGTTATTTGTAATGGTATTTCATATTGTTCTTTATTTTCTTCTAGTATTTTTTTTGCATCTTCTATATTGAAATCTATTCCTATTACTTCTGGATGAACTTCTACTGGATCTTTTGTTACATATGCGTCTTGAACTTGTTTATAAATATCTTGATGGATTTTGTCTATGTCTACTTTGCTTGGCCATGCTTTTTCTGCTGGTATTTCTATTGTTTCTTGGTTTGTATTTATATTTTTTTGTTGTTCTTTTATTTCTGTTAGAAGTTTGTCTGTTAATATTTTTAGTCCTTCTTTTCCTGGTGTTATTATTAATTTGTCATTTTCTATATAGTAGTCTGGCTCTTCTATTGTTTCTGGTAAATTTGTTTGTATGTCTTCTATTGCTTGTTTTGTTTGTTCCTCATTAATTGTTGTTTCTACTTTTATGTCTTTCTTTCCTATTAATGCAAAAAATATGCTATAATTATTTGTTATTATATTTCCACTTTTTCCAACCAAAATTGCTTCGTTTGTTGCTTTATCTATATTGTAGTTCGCTTCTAATGTTTCTGGAGCTATAGTTGTTTCAAAGTCTTCGTATTTTAGTGTTATATCTTTTTGCTTTTTTTGGTTGTATAGGCTTTCTAATTTTTCTTTTGCTTGTTCTCTTGTTAGTCCAGATACGTCTATTCCTTCGATTTTCACACCTTTTGCTATATTACTATTGTTTATGTTTATTATTGCAAATATTACTGAAAACAATGCTAATATTATTGTAAATGCTATACTTACCATTTCTATTGCTTTTTTATTTCTATTTCTTTTCTTTATTATTTCTGGGTTTTTTAGTTTTTCTCGTTTTTGAATTTTTTTGTTTTTTTGTTTTTGTCTTTGTTCTTTGAATTTTTGTTGTTTTTTCTTGTTTTCTTGTTCTATTTTTTCTTGCTTTTCCATTTTTATTTTGCTTCTTTGTTGCTTTCTTGTTTCTTCTAATTCCTCTTCTAGTGGATCATATCTTGCGTTTTTCTCTAAATCTTCCCATTTTAATTTACTTTTTTCCATGGATTTTGTTCCTTCCTAATACATAAATTATTTGATTCTTTCTATTGTATATCTACATAATAACATATTCTTTTTTCTTTTACAATATTTCTATTAAATTAAAAAATTGATTTTATGACGGGGAATAATCTTTTTTTTCGCGATATTTTTACTATCTTTCTTTATTGTACAAAAAATTGCAAATTTTCTAAAAATTTTACAAAAAACACTTGAACATTATTTAATTTAATATTATAATACTTGTAGCAAAAGATAAATAAGGAGAGATATATCAAATGGAATTAGTAAAAAATATATTTTTTAACACAGATAAATTAGTTGAAAATAGTAATATAAAAATATCATATACAGGGAAATTTTTTCAGGATAACTCTGAAGAAGTTTTTATTCATTATGGATTTGGAATTAACTGGGATAATTTAAATGAAGTAAAAATGGAAAAAACTGAATTAGGTTTCCAAGCAGAAATCTTTTTAGGTGAAGGTGATTCTTTTAACTTTTGTTTTAGAAATGGTAATAATGAGTGGGATAATAATGAAGGTAAAAATTATACTTTTAATTTAGAAAAAAAACAAGCCGAATTAATTGTTTTAGATGATGATCCTGTTTCTTTAGGTAGTGCTAGAAAACTTAGAAAATCTTATCTATGGAGTAAAAAGATTCGTTTGGCAGTGTATAAAATTATTACTTATTTTCCAAAAATATTATCTGGTAATTATAAGAGAAAAGTACACGAAGCATAATGCTTTGTGTACTTTTTATATATTCCATCCACCGTTTATTGATATTACTTGTCCTGTAGTGTATTCATCTTCAATTAGCCATTCTACACATTTTTCTATATCCTTTGCTTTCCCTATTTTTTCTAATGGGATTTCTTTTTCTATGTTTTGTTTTTCCTCTTCGCTTAAATGTGCATTCATTTCTGTGTTAATTATTCCTGGTGCAATTGAGTTAACCCTTATGTTTGATGGACCTAATTCTTTTGCTAGTGCTTTTGTTAGTGCATCAACTCCCGCTTTGCTTACACTATAGTGTACTTCACATGATGCTCCTGTTATTCCCCATATTGATGATATGTTTATTATGCATCCTTTTTTGTTGTGTATCATGTTGTGGCATGCTTCTTGTGACATGTAAAATACTGAGTTTAGGTTTGTATTTATCATGTTGTTCCAGTCTCCGTCTGTTATTTGTGTGAATTCTTTTATTTGTGATATTCCTGCATTGTTTATTAACACATCTATTTCCCCGTATTTTTGTATCGTGTATCTTACTAGGTTTGCGGCTTCTTCTCTTTTTGAGATGTCTGCTTTGTATATGTCTATTTTGATGTTTTGTTTTTCTAGTTCTTGTTGTAGTTCTTTTATTTCTTTTTCTGATTTGTTGTAGTTTGCTATTATTGTATTTCCTTTTATTGCTAGCTCTTTTGCTATTTCTCTTCCTATTCCTTTTGATGCTCCTGTTACTATTATTACTTTACTCATTTAATGCCTCCCATTTATATTAGAGTTACTTGTTAAATTTAAATTGCTATGCACCGCACTTGTAATGTGGTGGTTTGTTCTTTGTAATTTTTATAAAATAAAAAAAGCCAATAATTAAGATTAAATCAAAACTACTGACCTTTCATATTGGAGCCACTTCTCAGATTCGAACTGAGGACCCCCGCATTACAAGTTAGTATGCTAGTTTTGAAACTCAACTTTTTAATACACTTGTTACAAGTAATTATACACTTTTTCTTCTTACATTTCAACCTATTAATCGAATACAACAAAACTTAATACGAATTAAAATAAATTAGATAAAATTAACTTGAATTATTATAAGTTACATTTTGGAGGAAATAATTGGGGAAGTAAATTTACTTTTTTCCATTTTTATCTTTAAAAATTTTTCGTTTTATTATATAATAAATTTATAAAATAATAATTTTTAAAATTTATATTTAGAAAGGATATATTGTATGAATAAAGTAATTGATATTTTTGGAAAAGAAATTGAATTTGAATGTATGGGATGTGATATAGCTAATCATAAGTTAATTCCTCCAGGAGGATATGTTTATGAAGATGATTTTATTAATGTTTCTGCAGATCCAGAAATACCTATAAAGGGTTTTATGGTCCTTGGTATTAATAAACATATAAAAAGTTTAAATGAAATGTCAGAAATTGAAAGAATTAATATTATGAAAATATTGAATAAAACAATATCAACTATAAAGAAAGTTAATATTGCAAAAGAAGTATTGTTAATTCAAGAAGAAAAAGCAAATCATTTTCATATTTGGATTGTTCCAATACATGATTGGATGAGTAAATTTGGAAAAAATGTTAGAAATATAAAGGAAATAATTAATTATTCTAAACAAAATTTTAACAAGAATCAAAAGATAGAATTATTACAAGCTATAGAAGATATTAAAATAGCTTTTAATGAGTAAATTTATCTTTAAAAAATTTTTAGATGTTCGCTTATTTTTATTAATCAAATATTGTTGAAGATGTAATTTTAATATTAGTTAACAAATTGGAAAAAGTTATTAGACTAGAACTTTTAATCCAGTAGCAAGTGATTTAACAAAGGCTTATCATAATAATACATAATGACTATAAAGTAGGACTCATATCCTGCTTTATTTTTGTGTATAAAAAGTTATGTGCATTCGCAGGTACACATACAAATATAAATTTGACCGTTGAAATCAAACAAATTTATTTTGAAATTAAATAATAATATAATAAACAAAAAAGCCAGTAATTAAGCTTATGCAAAACTACTGACAATTGTGGAGCCACTTCTCAGATTCGAACTGAGGACCCCCGCATTACAAGTGCGGTGCTCTGGCCAACTGAGCTAAAGTGGCAT
>CAKPJK010000002.1 GCA_934162615.1 uncultured Clostridia bacterium | reverse complement strand
AAGTCTAATGCTTTTGAATATCCTCCAATTACTTTTAATATTTCTTTTGCATCATTTCCTTCTAGTCTTTCATCAATGCGGTTTGCAATATCTATTAATTTTATAGTCTTTTCCAAGTATTCTAATCTTCTTTGATTTACCGCATAACCTTTTAGCATATAATCTTTTAATATTTTGTTTGCCCATTTTCTGAAAACAATACCCTGTGATGATTTAACACGATATCCAACTGACATAATTACATCTAAATTGTAATATTCTACATTGTATTTTTTTCCATCTTTAGCAGTTGTCGCAAATTTTGCGACAACTGAAATATCATCTTTTAATTCTTCCTTCAAAGCATTATTAATATGTTTTCCTATTGTCTTTATATCTCTATCAAATAAATCTGCTAACTGTTGTCTATTAAGCCATACAGTTTCATCTTTTAAGTTTACTTCTAATTTTACTCCTTGGTTTTCAAATAAAATAATTTTATTCTTTTTTTCGTCCATAAGAACACATCCTTTATTATATAAAATTTAATTCTTAGTATATTTTTTAGTACTTATATATTACAGCTTTTAGTATTTTTGAACTATTGTACATATTTTATAACAAGAACAAATATTTGTCTATACTTTTTTAAAAATTATTTATTTTTATAAAAACTGTCGCGGCATCAAAGTTTTGCACAATAAGAGATAGGAGCAAAATAATAGAACTCCTTTTAGAGTCCTACCTACAAGTTCTTGTAACTACTAACCTTATCGGCTTTACTAGCTATTTATTAGCTATCGTTTGACTAACATTATTACTTTATAATTTATTCCTTGTAATAATGTTAGTCTAGTCCCAGATATTTATTTCTAAAATCAATTTTAAATCAGTTTTATAATTTATCCTTATAATTTTACATCTAAATAATTTTTCTATTTAAAATTTAATTTTATTACTTAATAATTTTTATTTCATATTATATTTTATATAAATTTTTCAAAAATCTTCAAAAGGCCTATTTCTCTATGTTTGCCGTATTTTGCCAACAACAAACTTTATTCTAATTAATAAATCTACTATTGTAATAGCATTTCTAAGATTCTGTCAATATTAGGAAAAACAATATTTTTCATCCCATGGTTATATAAATTTAAAACTTTATTAGATTTATATAATATCTCTGTTTGTAATTGATTCGATACTTTTATAGGAACTTTGTTTTTTATATATTGACTTTCTATGTAATCTAATGTTACTGGGAACATATTTTGTATTAAAAATGCACTGTATGTATTTGCAATATCTCCAAAAACAATAGTATCAACAGATGGATTTTTACCTAATTTTATTTGTTTTTGAATTTTGCTATCATATACTTTTTTATATTTTTCTATTTTGGTGCTAACAGGAATAAACCATATAATATTATCATATTTTTTACTTTTAATACAATAATAACAAGGTCTTTTATTTCCACTTTCTTTATTTTTCATCAATTCTGGATCATCCATAATATCAAAAAATGAATCTTTTATAAAATAAAAATATCCTACATCTATTTGCATAACTATTTCTCCTTATATTATCAAAGGCTTACCATCTCTGGTAAGCCTCGAAAATTTATACACTCTCTAATTTGTTAGTCGCTCAAAGAGGCGGCGACAAACACATTTATTCACTCTCTCATTTATAACTCGCCAAAGAGGCGGCGACAAACACATTTATTAAAAACAATGATGTTCTTAATTATTATATTCATAATAGCATGAACTATGTCATTTTGTCAATAATTTTTATAAATTTTTTCCATCACATTTTCTTTTGCCCATTTTCTGAAAGCAATACCCTGTGATGATTTAACACGATATCCAACGGACATAATTACATTTAAAAGTATGTATAAAAAAACAAAAATTTATATATTTTATAAAAGACCCATTGAATTTTTATATTAGAAAAAGAGGAATCAAATTTGCTCCCCCATTTTAAACTAATTTTGTTCAACCTTAATAACATTATCAAAACTAATTAAATCAGTAACAAAAGAATGTTCAGATTTCTTTTTATCTTTACCAATTATTTTAATAATATTATTTTTATATTTAGACATATCCAATTCAGTAACAATAATTTCATTATCTTCAAGCATTTTTTTGATTTGTTGTAAAGTTTCTTGACTTTGTTTTTCAAGTTCAATTTCTAATTCTAACATATTATAATGTTCAATTTTATCAGATATCAAATATGAATAAGACAAAATTATATAAACTAAAGCAGTAGCAATTATTCCGCATAAATAATATCCTGCACCTATACATAATCCAATACAAGTAACTGCAAGTAATGTTGAGGCAGTTGTTAAGCCTTTAACATTAAATCCATCTCTTAATATTGTGCCTGCACCTAAAAATCCAATTCCAGATAATAACTGTGCTGGTATTCTTGAAGAATCTACTCCAAATGATTTTGACATATATTCGCCACATATCATAACTAGAACGGCACTTATTCCAACTAAAGCATGTGTTCTAAATCCTGCAGGCTTACTCCAAGAAGACCTTTCTAGTCCTATAATACCTGCTAAAAATATTCCTAGCAATAATTTAATTATTGTTTGAAATTCAAAACTATTTATAATTGTTTTTACCATTTCCATTTTTTCATCCATCCTTTCTTAAATTGCAAATTTTGGTAAAAAAAGAATTAAATTTCGACATTGTATCAAAATTACAATTCTTTTTTTTCCTCATTAATTAATAGTGGTATCTGTACTATTTGTTATTTTTGAATTTGAACTATTACTACTATTCTGATTCTTTTGTGAATTAGAATTATTTATTACAGAATTATGTTCACTATTCATAACAGAATTTACAGAATTTATTTTTTCATTATTTTTACTTGAATTATTTTTATTATTAGAATTTCCAGTATTACTATTATTGTTCTCTTTATTAGAATTTTCCTTAGTTGTATTTTCTTTAGGCTTATTACTATTTACATTTTCATTTACAGCATTAGACTCTTCCTTTACTGTAGTAGTTGGAACATCTAAATCTTCTTTTGTTGTAGTATCAAATGAATTAGTAACAGTATTTGCTTTATTTGTATTAGTAGATGAAGTATTATCATCCTTTAACTCTGTGCCAGCGTGTTTATTACATAATGTAGGTGTAGTTCCTATTAAGAAATATTCATCATATGTATTTGGACAACCTGTATTTGCTTTTCTTCCAGTTTCTGCACAAACAGTAACTTTTACTGCACCTGCCGGTTTGTTAAATTTTGCATTTTTTAGATTAGAATGAACATTACTCATAATATTAGCCCACAAAATTCCTGCAGGATTTTTCTTGCCATTATAATTAATGGACTCATTTTTGTCATATCCATACCATGTAACACCTGTATAATATGGTGTAAATCCACAAAGCCATCTATCATAATTATCATCTGTTGTCCCAGTTTTAGCAGCAACATCCATTCCAGAAATTGAGCAATATGTTGCTGTTCCATAACTGCCTTTTACAGGTTCAGTTAATAATTCCTTAACAATATATGCAACTTCTTTTGAAAATACTCTCCTCTTTTTTTGTTTTACTTCTACAATTGTTTTTTGGCTAGATGTCTCCGCTTTAGTATAAAATGTAGGTTCTATATACTCACCATCATTTGCGATTGTAGCATATGCACCTGCCATTTGTAATGGGCTTATTCCTTTATCAAGTCCTCCTAATGCTAATGCAAGATTTTCGTCATTTTTACTTAATGTTGTAACACCCATTTTTTCTAAATATTTCATAGAGGTCTTTGGACCAATTTTTTCCATCATTTCTACAAATGGAATATTTTGCGATGACTCTAATGCTCTTCTTACAGTTATTTTTCCAAGGTAGTTACTATAATTTTCTGGTTTATATCCATCTGCAAAAATTGTTTGTTCATCTTCAAAGATTGTTGAACCAGTAAATTCTTTTTTGGCAATTCCTGGTACTAAAACTGCTATTGGTTTTATACAAGAGCCTGTTTGCCTAATAGATTGTGTAGCACGATTTAGTCCACGTGATGTTGTTTTTTTGCCAAGACCACCAACACATCCAACAACTTGCCCCGTTTTATGGTCAATTATTACCATTGCTGATTGTGAATGGTCTCCACCAGTTTTTGACGCAAGTTGATATTTTGTTTTTTCAAATTCTTTTTCCATTTGCTTTTGGACAGATGTATTTTGTGTGCTATAAATAGTTAAACCTGCCATATTTACATAATTTGTAGCAAATGTTTTTGTAATTTTCTTTTTATTAGCAATGTCATCTATTAGTTGTGATATTAATGCATCTGTATGGTATGAGTAAACTGCATCTTCTGTTTCAATTTTTCCTTTTTTAAATTTCAAACCACTATCAACATTAGCCACTGCATTATTATATTCATCCTCATTAATATATTTCAATTCTAGCATTTTTGATAACACTGTTTTTGTTCTTTTTTTGATTTTTTCTGTATTATCAGTATCACCATAAGGATTGTAAGAATTTGGTGAATTATTAATTCCTGCCAAAAATGCACATTCTTCTAATGATAAATCTTTTACCGATTTATTAAAATAGTAATTTGCTCCTGTTTCTATTCCATAAACATTTGGCCCTACATAAATAATATTTAAATATAATGCAAGTATTTCATCTTTACTCATAAAAGATTCAAGTATAGCTGCTTTTCCCCACTCGTTTACTTTACGTGAAATCTTGCTTGAAGAATCTCCTGTCAAATTTTTTACTACTTGTTGTGTTATACTGCTCCCACCAAATGATGATGATCCACGGTGAAATACATAAGAGACAATTGCTGCCCCTGTTCTTTTTACATCAACTCCATGATGTTTATAAAATCTTTCATCTTCTATTGAAACATATGCATTTTTTAAATTGCTAGGAATTTCTGTTGCAGAAATTTTATTTTTTGCTTTTTCACTTCCAATTTCTGCAATTGTATTTCCATCTGTATCTTTGACAATAGAATTTTCGTTTTTTGACATCTCTTGGACTAGACTTTTCCAACTATTTGCAGATATTGCCATACGTATCCCAGAACTTAATATTAAAATGACAACAATAAGTAATATAATTAATTTTATTTTCTTTTTCCTTTTTGTGTGCTCTGGTGCTTTTATTTTATTTTTAATTCCGCGTTTGCTTTTTCTATTATTTTTTTCATTTTGATTATTTTCTTTTGTTTCTTTTGCTTTTATGCCAATTAATATGTTTTTTCCGTTTGCTTTTTCTATGTTTTTCCTTTCTTTTGAATGTTTGCTTTTCATTTATTTACCTCTAATCTCTTAATAGTTCTGTGCCTTTCACTAAATCTTCCAAAGTTATTTTCCTTGTATTATCACAATTATAACCCAAATTAATTTCACTAGGAATAATTTTTTTATTTTTAATTTCACTTTCAAGTGTTTGTATAAATTTTTGTTGTTCTTCTCCTGAAAGTTCTTTATAAATTGCCTTTAAAACTAAATCTCCTATTTCTGCTTTTATTATTTGCGCCTTTTGAATCTTGCTAACCATTTTTAATTGTTCAATTCCCGAAACTTGTGA
The DNA here is from genome assembly GCA_934162615.1 of uncultured Clostridia bacterium. GTDB lineage: Bacteria > Bacillota > Clostridia > TANB77 > CAG-508 > CAG-269. Next base: position 68,088 of record CAKPJK010000002.1, on the reverse strand, counting down.
GCATAATTTTCTTGCATCTTCAAATCTTTTACCAGAAATCAAATTATTAGAAATAACTGAAAAATTATGTTGTATCTCTGTTCCACCTAATTCTTGTAATATTTGAAATGTTCTTTTTATATCTTTAATTACATATTGTTTTCCATTTTCAGACAATAATGTTCTTATTTGCATTATAACCTGTTTTCTCTGTTGTTCTAGCGTTAAACTAAATTTTGTTTTTGGAGATTTTTTATATTTTATATTTGCTTCAGAATCTATTGTTTCATTTGCTTTTTTTATATCTACATTTCCTTCTGCAATATTTGATGCAAGATTTTTAATTTCTGTAGAAATATCATTGCGAAATCGTTCTCTAGCATTTTTTTCTTCTATTTTATGAATTTTATCTTCTATTTCTTTATAAAATTTTCCTGTGGTTAATGGATATTTTAAAGCTCTTTTTTTATCTATTCTTTTTAGTGTCTTTTTTAATTCTTCTATATCAGTCATATCATTTACAGTATTTGATATAAATTTCATATATATTTTATTTATTTTTGATTTTATCCACTCCATATCAAAAGTTTTTGAACCACAACAACTATATGTCCTAAAAGATGACAAATAATTCAATTTAGATGATTCTATTAAATTATATATTTCTTCAGTTTTATCAAAATATGGAAAAATATCATTATATTTTTTAAGGCTATTTAAAATATTGATCAAATATTTTTTCTTTTCTTTTGTTTCCAAAGTTTGATCTTCTACTTTTGAAACATACGCTTTAATTTTTTTATATTCTTTTTCTAACATTTGTATTTCAGTATCTGTAAGTTGGCGTTTTGTTTCTTTTATTGTATTTATATTGTATTCTTGTTTATTATATATTTTATAATATTTTTCTCTCATTACTAAAATTTGAGGATTTTCTAGCATAGGTTTTCTTATTTCTTTTTTTGCAGCATTTTCCTCTTTTTTGTTTTCTTCTATAGTCGCAATTTCCTCATTTTTTATTTTTTTTTCGTAATCTTCTAATATTTCCATTGGTACTTTAAATTCCACAGATATTAATTTTAAATTATATCCTAATTTTATAATTTTCTTTAGTTCCTGTTCTTTTAAAATCTGTTTTTCCATAATTTATTATCCTTTTCTATTTATATATTGCTAATTATATAATATTACAGTTGAAATTTCAATAAAATCAGTAAATTTTAATTTTTATAATAATATGAAGATATATTAAAGTGTAACAGACTCCACTAGAAAAAATCCAGTGAAGTCTGTTACTTAATACCTACCTAATACTTTTACATAATAATTTTTTTCAATTCACATAAAAAAGTTTCCACATCAATTGTCTTGTGGTCTTTTTCATGTTTTTCAGCAAAATCGTTAATAAATTTTGCAAAGTTAATTCTTGCAATAGTTTGATTTTCAACAGGAATCTTTGTTTTTGGCATAACAAGATCAATTTCTATTTTTTCCTGTTTTACTGCCACGCTTACAATTTCTATTACCTCTTGCTGTTTTATTGAATCCAACTTTTCTAATCCCATTGAATCTAAAACATACTGCACCCGATTTTCCACAGGTTGAGACTTGTCAACACGTGCTAAAGCACTCTCAAAATCTGGAATGTCTGGCATACAATTCATTTTAGTTTTAGATATGGGCGTATTAAAAGGATATTTTGAATATTCTTTTAATATTTTTAATAATGTCAATATTGATACTGAATATTCTTTTAATTTATTCTTAACAGCTTGCGCCATAATCTGTCGATCTGAAGCTGAGAATTTCACAGTTTCTTCAAGAATATTCCATTTAAGCTTATTGATTTTTGTAGTTGCAATAATAAGACTAACAAAAATTTCCTCCCTTTTTTTCATTTCTAACCATTTTGCAACTAATTTTGCAAAATCTTCAAAAGAATTTGCTTTTTTGGCAAATTCCTCCAATTCCGGAATTTTTGTTATTGGAGTCTCCTTAGCAGTTGACTTCTTTGTTTTCTTAACTTCTTGTTTATTCTGCTCAGGAGTTATATTCTCTCCTGTCTTTTGTTCAACCTGTTCAGGAAATTCTTTTACATTAGTTGCATTACAACTAAGTTCCTTCACATCGCACTTTGCCAACGCATCGACAATAAATAGCGGTGGTTCGTCCTCAAAAGCAATTTTCATTATTACATCATTTCCTTTTAAAACGATGCCACTTTCCTTGTTGAAATTCCGGAAGAAAGCTTTAATCAAATTTTCAGCTTCATTATATTTTCCATCCGTAATTTTCAATTTTGCCCAAATGATCATAGTATTTGTTCTCCTTTCATGTATGTATAAAGTAGTTTTTATATTGCATCATTACCAATAAAAAAATCTGTAAATTAGCAATACATTTACATTGTTACATTATTATAATACCACAAATCAACATAATATGCAATATTTTTCATTTCTATTATAAAAAGGGTTTATTTTTATCTTAATTTATTATATAATACACACTGAACGGAGAGTGAAACATATGATAAAACATGAAAATAATCCAGAATATTTAAATTCATTTTTAGACTATACTATGACAATTTTAAATAAATCACCTAATACAATAAAGGAATATAACTATGACCTAGCAATGTTTTTAAAATTTATAAAAACAAGATTTGGGTTAACAGATGAAGAAGATTATTCAATGATAGAAATAAAAGATATTAGTCTTGATACTATAAAGAAAATCAAATTAGATGATATTCACGCTTTTTTAAGTTATCTAACAACTACATACCACAGTAAGGCCGCAACTAGAGCAAGAAAAGCTTCCAGCATACGCGTTTTTTTCAACTATTTATGTGCCAAAGCGAATTTGATTGATAGTAATCCTGCTCAAAATTTGGAAACTCCAAAATTAGATAGACGTCTTCCAAAATATTTAAGTTTAGAGGACAGCCAAAAGCTTTTAGAAGTGACAGAAAACGAAGATAATAGAAATTACCAGAGAGATTATGCTATTATTACCTTGTTCTTAAATTGTGGTATGCGTTTATCTGAATTAGTTGGAATAAATATTAATGATATTGATTTTTCTGAAAACAAAATGACTGTTATTGGTAAAGGCAATAAAGAAAGAACAATCTATCTTAATAAAGCCTGTGTAAGGGCAATTGGAAATTATTTAGAAGTTAGACCTAAAGATGGTATTAAAACAGACAAATTAAATTCAAGAAAAGCCTTATTTTTAAGTGAACGACGCGAACGAATTAGTAAACGAACTGTTCAATATATAGTAGACAAACAACTTATGGCGGCAGGTCTTGATATAAAAAAATATTCTACTCACAAATTAAGACATACTGCAGCTACATTAATGTATCAATATGGAAAAGTTGATATAAGGGCTTTACAGGAAGTCTTAGGGCATGAAAGTATTTCTACTACTGAAATTTATACCCATGTTGCCAATCAGCAAGCAAGAAATGCTATTGAAAGTAATCCTTTAGCAGATTTTAATAAATAACAAGGTGCCCTAATTAAAGGACACCTTCTTCCTTCAGTTTATATACGTTTAATGAAACCCATAGGTATTCAGCAAGTTTTTCTTTAGATATATTTGGTGTACTACAAATGTATTTTATAGTATTATCATCTTTTTCGTAGTATAACAGAGAAAATTCTATTGAATAAACATCTTCCTTTTTATATTCAATTGTTGATACTTCTTTAGTGATATCTTCAAAAATCTTGCTTAGAATTTCATATATTCTTTGATAAGAAATATTGTCTGGAGAAGACCAATCAATATCATATCTATCATTGTTTCTTGAAATATAAACTGAAATTTGAGCTTTTAATTCATACCGGTCTGAAAGGCACTTTTATGGAAGTTTTTATTAAATGGTATAATTTTATTACTCATTAGAATACCTCCTTGTTAATGCAAAACTTTTAAGTTACAATATAAATTATATAATATTTTAATACATATTTCAACGTTTTCCTTTAAAAACTGGGAATTTTTAATATGTCTCCCTCTTTTAAGTTTGCACTTGCCAAATTATTTACATTTTTTAATTCATTAACAACATATCTTATATCTTTACCTTCAAAGTATTTATTATTCTCTAATTCTTCTTGTGCTATTGACCATAATGTATCTCCAGTACACACATATTCCTCTTTATATTTTGTTTCTACATTCGAATATGTTTTGGTTGCAAAAATTACTATTGAACTTATTAAAATTGCTAATATTACATTACTTCTTATAAACTTTGTTTTATTTACTACTCTCATTATAATTACCTCCATTTGTATAAAAGAATATTTGTTTGCCTTGTGAGATAATTATATACGAACATTTATTCTTTGTCAATAGTTTTTTAGAAAAAATGTTCGTATTCTATTTATATATTACAATTCGCGTTTTATACAATTATTTTTAAAATTAAATTTATAATAATATGGTTGAATATCACTAAGCAAATTATCCATATAAATCATATTTCCATCAACATCTTGGACTTTCAAATTTGGAAATGTTCTTAGCATTTTTCTATCTCCCCAATGTTTATAAACAAATTTAGATAATTTTTCGTCAGCATATATGTCTTCATACTTTTTAGCAACAATCTCTTTATTTGCTACATTAATATCATAATTGTAAACCATTCTAACTAAGAAAAATGATAGTGCTATTCCAGTTACAACACAATCAATAAGTAATAATGTAGTGACAGTTGTTGTAAGAATTTTTAATGCTTTTACAGAAAGTTTGCTTTTTATCCAATTTATTAATCTATCTATTCTTGGATTAAATGACGCTATCAAGTATAAGGCCAAAAATCCCCAAAATATTGAAAAATATACACATATTCTTCCATTAATATTAAGTGGCATATTTGAATAGTCCCACCATTTTACGCCTAATAGCATCTCCCCTATCCAACTAACTAGATATTCAACAATTGAACCTACTATAAATCCTCCAATAAATAATCGTGTATAGTTTTTGGAATATTTGTGTAGGAATATTATCATTATTGCTGCTCCAAGTCCATATATAGCACAAAATGGTCCATATAAGAAACTTTGTCTACTTTCCCATGTTCCTTTTGTTATTATTCCAAATATTGTCTCTATTATATACCCTACTACACTATATATTATGAAGTATGCCAATATTCTCCATACTGACAACCCCATAATTGTAAATTTTTTCTTTTGTTCTGTGGTTTTATTATTTATTTGTTCTTCTTTGTTTTTTATCTCCGTTTCTTTATTGCTTCTTTTTAATATGTTTTTTGTCTCCGCTTCTCTATTGCTTTTTTTAAATATGTTTTCTATCTCTGCTTTTTTATTGCTTTTTTCTATTACATTTTTTATTTCATTCTTTTTCATAATATATCGTTCACTCATTTCATTTATTATTGTCTATTTAATATCATTTTAACAACCGACGTCTTAAAGTAACATTTTTAATTCTTTTATCTTCTGGTTATAAAATTCTATAGCACTCTTATACGTATCTTTGCTTTCTAAATCAACATCAACCATTTTAAGTAAATCAATTGATTTTTTAGAGCATCCTTGTTTAAGCATTTCAATATACTTTTCAACAAAGCCAGATTTTTTATTTAATATTTTAGATGCAATGGCAATAGCAGAAGAAACACCTGTACAATATTTATATACATAAAAATCACTATAAAAATGAGGAATTCTTGCCCATTCATATTTGATTTGTTCATCTATATTAACATCAGCGCCAAAGTATTTTTGGTTCAATTTATAATATATATCATTTAAATCATCTGCAGAAAGCATAACATTATTTTCAATTTTATCATGTACATCTTTTTCAAATTCTGCAAACATCGCTTGTCTAAATAAAGTTGCTCTAATCATTTCTAATAATTCATATAACAATTCTGCCTTTTTCTTATTATCTTTTTCATTTTTAATTTGATAATCACTTAATAAAATTTCATTAACTGTTGATGCAACTTCTGCAACCATTATTGTGTAGTTTGCATTTAATACATTTTGCTCTCTATTTGAATAATATGAATGCATACTATGGCCTAATTCATGTGCTATGGTGCTTACATCTCTTTTACTATTTACAAAGTTAGTTAACACATATGGATGTACTCCATATACACCCATACTATATGCTCCTCCTCTTTTATTTGGTTTTGCATATACATCTATCCATCTATTATCAAAAGCCTCTTCTAATTTGTTTATATATTCTTTACCTAATATTTGTAATGCATTTAAAACTTCTTGTTTTGCATCCTCAAATGTTATTTCATCTTTTCCTTGCTCACATGGATTTACATATAAATCATACATATGCATTTCATCTAAATTAAGCATTTTCTTTTTTAATTTTATGAATTCGTAATTTACATTCATATCCTCATTAACCGCTTCTATTAAGCTTTCATATACTTTAAGACTTGCATCATCATGTTCAACAGTTTCCTCTAAACTTGAATTGTACTTTCTTAACTTTGCAGTTGTAGCTTTTGCTTTTACATTTGAAATATACATTTCTGTAATTGTATTTATAAACTCACTGTATTTTTTGTACATTAAATCAAAAGCTTGTTTTCTTACATTTCTATCTTTATTTTTTAGGAATAATGTATATGTACTATCTGTCATTTCTACTTCTTTACCATTTTCATCTATTAAAGTTCCAAATTTAAACTCTGCATTTGTTAGTGTATCAAATGTATTTTCTGGAGCTGATATTATTTCTGAAAAGTTAGCAAGTATATTTTCCTCTTCTTTACTTAGTACATGTTTTTTCTCATTAAGTATATCCTTAATATCTCTTTCATATCCTTTAAATATTTCTTCTTTGATATACTCTTTTATTGTGTTTTCATCTGCATATGTTATTTCTGGTGTCATAAATGATGTTGCAACACTAAATTCTGTTCCTAATGTTTCAACTTCTTTAAATATTTTTATTCCTTCTTGGTTGGACATGTCTAAATGATATTTTAACATTCCATATGCATATACTTTTTCAAATTTTTCTAGTGCTTGCTCATATAGTTTATAACAATTATATAAGTTGTCTGATGTATTACATAGTATTCCTTGATATGTTTTAATTTTTTCTAATATGTCTGCTATTTCTCCTTTTTCTTTTTTGAATTGCTCTTCGTTTTCGAAGATGTCATGTAAATTCCAGTTGTATTTTTCTTCCATTATTATCATCCTTTCTTTTGTTTTAAATTTTTATAGTAATTTTCCAAAATCATCAATTATATTTTGTTCAGCCATTGCTGCATTATTTTTCTGTTCTTCTGTTTGGTTATCTGTTTGTTCTAGAACATATTTATAGAAAAAGTATTTTTTTCCATCTTGTAATGTTACCTCACCACAGTTTTGTCCTTTATTTAAAATACTTGATAAATCTTTTTCCGACTTAATATAGTATGCATATTTTCCATATAATGGCTCTATGTCTTCTTTTAGTCCATATATTAAACTAATCTTTCCATATCTAGATGATTTATAAATTATATATTTGTTATCTTCGTTCGAATTAGGTTGATATTCTAATCCTAATTCTTTTCCATATTTTTCTTCTATTCTACATTTTAAAGCATATGTATAGAAACTCCAACTAGTTTGACTAACATTGACTCTTTTTATAATTATTATATCTTTAGCATTGTCTATTTTTTCATTATTTACCGTCTTCAAAATTCCTAGCTTACTTGAATTAGTATTATCTTTTACAATTCCTATTAATTTTGGATATCTAATTAGATATTCACGCCAATTTCCAACTCCATATACTGGTTGTTTATTATCTTGTATATACGTTTCAACTATATTTTTTATGATTTCCTTTATTCTATTCCTTGAACTATTATCATCACTATTGTTGTCATCATTATTATTGACATCATATTTATCTGAAATTTTGTCTAGTAATTTTCTAAATACATCTTTTGCTTCACCATATTTCTCACCCGTAAGCAATTTTTTCCAACTTTGGTATTTATCACTACATATTAGGTAACTATATCTTTTACTAAATTCAAACATATAATTTCCTATAGTAAATAACGCTCTTTTTAGATAATAATTGTCACTATTACAAATTGGGTCAATATTAGCATCTTTTATATCTTCTATTGATTCAGTATCTTCATTATTTTTACCACTAAATATAATATTAATTAAAGTAACATATTTTCTATATTCCTCTAGTTCATTTTCATTTAGATTTTCTTTTCTTCTATTTCCTACAAATTCAAATATAAATCTTGTATTTCCTGAAAAATACTCATTTGCATCCATTTTTATTATTTCATTTTTCCATTCAATACTACTGCATATCTTTTCAGCCTTTTTATGTTCTCCGTTTAGCAAATATTTAACTTCGTTTTCTATTTCACATTTTTCTACATCTAAATCTTTCAAATATTCAAATATACTATTATAATTATTATCTATAAATGTATCTACAATGTTATCCATAAATTTAATCATTTTGCAATATTTTTCTTCACTATCTATATATACATTTTTTACAATATTTCTTGCAAAATATAATATTTCTGTTAATTTTTTTTGGCTATTCGCTTCTTTTATTACATCTGCTAACTCTTTGTCTTTTTCCTTTTCACATATTTTATATAAATATTTGCAAATTATATAAAATTGGATTTTTTCTGGTCTAAAGTCATTTTTATTTCCACCTGAAAAATTCATCATTTTGTTAATAATTTCTTCATAATTAATTATTTTATCAAGTTCTTGTTTAGCATCCTGTTTGACATTTTGTTCAGTATCCTGTTTAGCATTTTGTAGCATTGAATAATATTCTAAAACATAACAACTATATTTTATTGTCGTTTTATTTATAACATTCTGCTCTTTTATTTTTTCAAAATCAAGTTTTCTTTCATCTTCATTTTTTAAAATAAAATCGTCATAATCTTTTATTATGCTTTTTATTTCATCACTTGTCTTATTATCTATCAATGCCATTTCATTTTCAAATATAGTCATAAATAAATTCATTAGGCATCTATCTAGTTCACCTCCATTGTTTTCAGAATCCTTTTTTATATCCCAGAAATACAAAAGCCATTCATTATCAATTTTCTTTTTGAATTCATTTAATGTTTTTTTATCCTCCTCTTTTTTGAATATTTCTCTGTCCATATAGCCTTCTAATTTGGATTTAAAATTCTCAAAAGTTGTTAATTTCTTTCCTCTTGAATTCATTTTAACATATAATTCATCAGCACTTCCAAATGTTTTAACCTCAATAAAATAAAAATATATTCTTTTTCCATTTTGTTCAAAAGCATTTGTTTTGATTGCTTGAATATCCTTAAATTTTAATTTTTCTTCTATTGCATCCAACATAGTCAACATTGCTTTAATAGTTGGGTCATCCTTCCATTGTATAAGATACCATGTTTGGTTCTTTATCTTTGATGATATTTTTTCCTCTTTTGTATTTTTAAAATCTTCAACATTTATACTAGTACTTGACAATCTCTCACAAAATTCCTTTGAACTTTCTCTGGTCTCATATGTAAATTTTCTTAATGCTTCTTTTCTTTTTTCTTTTTCTACTGTATTTTTTTCAAAATTATTTAAATACCAATATAATAAATATAATGTAGTTAATCTTTGTTGACCATCTATTGGAATAAATTTTTTATTATTGCTATCACCATATATAAAATCAAGACATAATCTATCTTCATTTTTGTTTTCTAGAGTTTTCATTATACTACCTAAAAAGCTATCTCTAACAATTTTTTCACTTTCTCTTCCTTGAGCATAACTTCTTTGAATTCTTGGAATTTCAATTTTTTCAAACTCATTTAATAAACTAAAAAAAGTATATTCATTTTTCATTTTTTTCAGTCCTTTCTGTATTTTAATCTGTTTTTTTATTATTTTTACCTGATTTTTCATTAATAGTTTTTAATGTTGCTTCTATTGCATTTTTATAATTCTTTACATCATTTTCGTCCCATCTGTTACTTTGCAAAATATCAGGACTATAAAATTTTAAAAATGCTCTTTCTGTACAAGGTAAAATATAAAACTTTCTTGAATCCATTGCTTTTTTCTTTATATTGTCCTGTTCTTTATTTTCATCGTTTTCATTTTTTAATACTTTGTCTATTATAACTTTTCTTTTTTGGATAAATAAATCATTTCTATACCCTTTATTTATTGTTTCATTCAAAAGTACTAAATTTCCAATTAAATTCTTAGTTGTATCATCCATTAATGTTGTTGAATTTGACACAATTTTGTCAATTGCCATTGCTATATCACTAAAACTTTCGTCATTATAATTTTGTTTAAAGTTTTCCAATTTTGTTTTAATCTTTTCTATATTGTCATTCAGTTCCTCATCATGTTTGTCTTTCTCTTTTCCATCTTTATTCTTCTCGTCTGTCTTATTTATATTTTCTAAAAAGTGTTTTAGACTTTCAACTAGTTCACCTTTTTTCTTTTCGTCATTCAATGTTTCTATATCATCATGTACTGGATAAATGTGTTCTATGTTCCATTTTTCGTCTTTGAATTTATTAAATGATATTCTTTCCTCTGTGTCAATCATTGATAAACAGTTAAATACAAAAAGGAGTTTGTTTATCAAATTTCTTCCCTCATCACAATACTCAATTTTATCAACTATTTTTTCAAATGGTTTAATTGAACATTTTTTATTTTTTTTATTAGTTCCTTTTAAATTATTTATGTATACAGTATATTCATTTTCCAAATCGTCTCTTATTTTTTTATATAATTCTTCTTTAAACTTTTCTTTATTTTCAATTTTCTCTTGTTCATTATTATCATTTTTTAAATGTGGTGCATATCTATTTACCAAGTTTGCTACTGTCTCAATATATTTTTCATTTGATATATAAATATAATATCCAACCAAATGATATAATTCACTATCATCATACCATTCTCTAAGGCATTCATATATACTTTTTAGGTCGTTCCAAATTTTTTCTTTATTATTAACATCCTTATAAATTTGTTCTTCTATATAATCAAAAATATTATTTTTCCCTAGTATTTTTTCATATATATCAAATATTAAATCAATTCTTGTTTTTTCAAATTTGTATTGTAATTTTTTGTTTGTTAAAAAATACCAGAATTCATCATCTTCTAGAAGATTTTCTATCTCGTCCCATTTCATTGCGTCTGTTTTTTGTTTGAATTCAAATTCATCACTTTTTTTGTCACTTTCAAGTTTTAAAAGTAATGCTTTTGAGTTTTCTGCATTTGATAATAAAATTTTTCCATCATTTATTCTTGAAAAGATTTCATTTTCATTGTCTTCTTCTCCTATTTCATACCATAAAAATTTAATTCTGTTTTCATTTATAACATTTAAAATAATTTCTTTTTTGCCTTTATTTTTTCTTCCTTCAAAAAATTTTTTTATAGTTTTTTCTGCTTTTTCTATATAATGTTGGTCAATTATTTTATTTTCAATTTCATACTCTAATACATATTTATTTTTTTCCTCGAATAATTCATCTAGTATTAATTTTAATGTTGTTAATCTTTGTTGGCCATCAATCAGTTCATACATTTTATTATTTTTGTTATCTACACATTTTTTTACTATTAGGGGTTGTAAACAATAATCAATGTTATGATTTTTTTCATTTTTCCCAAAATTTTCAAGGTCTTCTAATAACTTCTGAACATTGTCTACTGTCCATCTATATCCTCTTTGATATGATGGAATGTAAAATGTTTTTCCATATAAATCTTCTAGTCCTTTTATTTTTAGTCTAGTATAGTACTTGTCTAATATTGTTCTTATGTCTTTGTTCATAATGTTTTTTTGTTCTAGTTCTTCTTCTATTTGTTTAATAATATCATCCATTTTATTTTCCTCCATTTTCGTTCTGTTTGAATTGTATCACATTATTAATTAGTTTACTAGATTTATTTTATAAATTATTTTTTTATAAGCGAAAAATATGGAAACCAATTTCCATTAGTCTCCATACTTTATATTAACATTTATCCACTTAGTAATATCTTAAAGCAATATTGGTTGAATTTGCTTTCCATCCAAAGCAGTTCCAATAGTTTTTATAAGATAATCAAAATCAAAAACAACAGAACGTGGTTTAGTAATCGGATTATCCTGTCTAAAAGGAACAAAATAATAATTTTTTCTATTAAGTAATGTACCTATATTAGATGCATTACCGGCTCAAAGCATTATTAGTAGAAGCGGCAATAACAACAGGTAAATTGTTTCTTAAATGAGATTTAACTGCCATTGTAGCAGGAGTATCAATAATATCATTTGCAAGTTTAGCCATTGTATTACCAGAGCAAGGAGCAACAACCATAATATCTGTTAAATGTTTAGGACCAATTGGTTCCGCTTCTTGTATAGTATGAATAATTTTTTTACCAGTAATTTCTTCAATTTCATTTATAAAATCTTTGGCTTTTCCAAATTTTGTATCTAAATTATAAGCATTATATGACATAATTGGAATGACCTCAGAACCCATTTTTACTAATTCTTTTATTTTAGGAATTGTTTTACTAAATGTACAGAATGAACCTGTTAAAACAAATCCTATTTTTTTATGTTCTAGTTCCAAAATCTACAAAACCTCCTTTCATTCGACATTTATATATTATATGAACTTTAGTTAGGTTTTGTTGTAATATTTTAATTATATCATTCGTATTTTACATAATTATAATTCAAAGCAACAAAAAACTAACCTAGAAAATACCAAGTTAGTTTTTTATTATTATTGAATTGTATATGCTCTATCTGGTGTACTCCCATCACCTGAATTAGAATAATCTAATATAACATTAGAATTTAATGTTATAACTGGCCTAAATTTATATGAAACATCAGAGCTATCCCATCCTGTAGATGACCACAACATACCCTGTGTATAATATCCATTTTTTATATATCTAAGTCCATAACAAGCATCTTTTTCCGTAATAAATATTGTTCTTGTTGATAATATATATTCTGGAAAATCTTTTCTACCATCATTTATAAATAGTTCATAATATATTTTTTCTTTAAAACTATTTTCATTTAGTTCATTATCCCAACATGAACTTTTAAATTTGAGTCCATTTGATTCTGTTTTGCCATTTACAAATTTATTTTGTTCGCTTTGTTTTATTTCATTTCCAACAATTGTTAAATCATTTTTTATAACCGTTTGTTCAATCTCATTTTCAATAATATTAGGATAATATCCTGTTGATAATGAATAAAAACCACTAGGTCTTTTTACAGCCACATTTAATTTGTCTATAATATCTTCCAATTTTAAATTTTGTGCACCATATGTAAATTTAGAATTGTTATATAAAGTAAAGCAAGCATCATCTACCAATTTAACAACGTTATTATATGCATCGCAACCTTTTAATTCTATATTTGAAGTGTCTTTTATATATTCTATTTTCCTAAAATTTCCTTCAATTCTTCATTCCTTTTAACTTTCTTAGTAGTAGTCTTAATAAGTTCTTTATCAGTCAAAATCATATTCATTATATGTTTATATCTAGGAACAGTTGTATTAACCTCATTCTTAATTCTATTCCAAATAATATCTCTAATCTCATCAAAAGAAATGTCACCATATTTTTGTTTTACTTCATCTTTATTATAAACAACCTTAACAGAAAGTTTAACATCGTTTTTATCAACTTCATCTGGCATACCAAATACCATACATTCTTCTACTAAATCAATTCTATTAACCAAAGTTTCAATTTCCTCTGGGAAGATTTTTTTACCATTTTTAAGAACTATCATATTCTTTTGTCTACCTGTTATAAAAATAAAGCCATCTTTATCAATATAACCTAAATCGCCAGTATAGAACCAACCATCTTTAAGTACTTTATTTGTTTCTTCATCGTTTTCATAGTAACCAAGCATTACATTAGGTCCTTTTGCACGTAACTCCCCTATACCGTTATCGTCTTTATTTACAATTTCAACAGTCACATTTTCCATTGGAACTCCTATTGAACCTGTTCTTGATTTGTACATATTTTCCGCCGCTATAACTGGTGATGTTTCTGTAAGACCATATCCTTGTGCTACATTTATTCCTAAATCTATAAATCCTTTTTGTATTTTAGGATCTAATGGTGCTCCACCTGAAATTACAAATCTCATTTTTCCACCTAATTGATCAATTATCGGTTTGAATAATTTTCTTCTAATGTCTATATGTAATTTTAATAAGAAATTACTAACTCTTATAGCATTTTTTATAAGTTTTGTTTTTCCTTGTTTATCTATTTCTTTTACAACTTTATTGTAAATTGCTTCTACCAATAGTGGTACACCGACAAATAAAGATACCTCATATTCTTTTAAGTTTTGCGCAACATATCTTAATCCATCTGGAAATGATGTTCTAACACCACATGCTAACATTACAATTAGACATGTTGAACCAAATATATGATGCATTGGTAAAAATGCTAAATTTGAATCTGTACTTCTGATGTCTTCAACTCTTTGCATTGCATACACATTTGATGCAATATTTTTTTGTGATAACATTACCGCTTTTGATTTTGATGTAGTTCCTGATGTGAACAATAAAATGTTCATTGCATTTTCATCTATTTTTGCTGATATATATTCTTTGTTTCCTTCTTCTAATAATTTTTGTCCTTCTTCTTTTAATGTATGTATATCATCATATTCTGCTATTTTTGACATACAAATATATTCTTTTACATTTGTATTGTTTCTATTTTTTATTTCTTCTATTTTTTCTATGTATTTTTCGTCAAAATAAATTGCGTCTGCTTTACTTCTTATTAATGAATTTTCTAGTTCATCTACTTGTAAATCTTTGTCTAATGGAACTGATATTATCCCACCTAACAAACTTGTTAAGTGTCCTAATGCCCATTCATATCTATTTCGTCCTAGAATGGCTATTCTTTTGTTTTTTAATCCCATACTGTATAATTTAGTACCTAATGCGTTTATTTGTTCTAAAAGCATTTTATAAGTTATATTTTCGTATGTTTTGTTTTTGCCTTCTTGGTGTTTTACTACAAATGCTATATTGTTTGCATATGTTTTTGCTGAATTGTATATTAGTTCTTTTATGTCCTTGAACTCTTGGACTATTTTTTCTTTTTTCATATTTTTTTCCTTTCTCAAAATATAAAATTTGCCAAAATTGCTTTAAATAAATTTTATATTATTTTTTAGTAATTGCATTATATCACAAATACTCTACAATAATATACCTTTTTTTGAAAAAAGTCATTAGTCTTAGTGGTCAGTTATTATTTTTAAATTTCTGCATATTCATTAAAGAGGTGAAATTATTTGAGACAAAAAAGTAAACTATTCCTAATAAACGGAGCAATATTAACAAGTACATCATTACTTATGAAATTTGCAGCACTTATTTTTAATATATATATATCAAATCAAATAGGCTCAGAAGCGGTTGGCGTTTTTAGTTTAGTTATGGCTGTATATCTATTTTTCATAACTGTTGCAACATCTGGATTAAATATTGCAGTAACCGTAATTGTTTCAGAAAAATTTGCTTTAAATAAAAATAAACAAGCTATAAAAGCAATACGTACTTGCATATTTTTTAGTTTATTATTAGGAATTTCAGCAGGTTGTTTGATTTTACTTTTTTCTAATTTTATTACAAGTAAATGTTTGCATAATATGGTTTCTTCTAGGCCTTTATTTTATATTGCCATTGGATTGCCTTTTATTGCAATGTCTTCGTGCATTAGCAGTTATTTCACAACAGTACGAAAGGCCTATAAAAATGCTATTTCTCAGGTTTTTGAATTTACAATTAAAATGTTTGCGACAATAATATTACTAAAAATAAATATTACTAATGGTGTAGAAGCGGTTTGCATTTCACTTATTTTGGCTGATGTAATCTCAGAAGTATGCTCTTTTACATTGATTTTTATTTTATATATTATAGATATAAGACTTAAAAAATTAGAAGATGTCCGTTCTTTTGGACAAAGATTTAATATTTTGAAAATTGCTTTTCCTGTAGCTGTTACATCATATATACGTTCTGGACTTTCTACTTTAAAGCAGTTAATAATTCCTACTCAACTTGAAAAGTCAGGCATTTCTTGTAGTAGAGCCCTCTCACAATATGGAATGATTAATGGTATGGTCCTTCCCGTTATAACTTTTCCAACTGTTTTTACCGATTCATATAGTATGCTTTTGATACCGGAATTTTCTACATATGTGGCTCAAAAAAATTATAAGGCAATTAATTATATAGCAAATAAAATCTTTAAGATTACTTGTGCTTTTACGATGTGCATTTGTGGTATATTTTTCATTTTTTCTAATGATTTGGGGCTTGCTATTTATAACAATATCGAGACTGGATATTTTTTTAAAGTATTTACTCCATTCATATTTTTTATGTATATGGATCATATTATAGATTGTATTTTAAAGGGTTTGAATAAACAGTTTGGTGTTATGTGTTGCAATATTCTGGATTTGAGTATTACTACCTGTTTTATTTATTTTTTACTTCCTGTTTTAGGAATTAAAGGCTATGTTCTTTCTATCTTTTTTAGTGAGGTTTTGAATTTTAGTATTAGTCTTTTCCAGTTGTTTAAGTATTCTAAGATTAAACCTAATTTGATAGATTGGATCGTTGTTCCTTTATTTTGTAGTTTGGTTGGATTTTTTGTTTTAAGTGTTTTTCGTTTTAGTTTTTTGAATCTTATTGTTAATTTGATTTTTAATATTTTACTTTTTATTTTGGTTTATTGCGTTACTTTTTTTATTATAAATATGTCAAAAATAAAGAAGTAGTTTCTACTTCTTTATTTGAACTTTTTCTTCATTCATTTCTTTTTCACCATTATATTCATTAACTAAATATAAAGGTCTATTTTTTGTTTCATTAAATATTCTTCCTAAATATTCACCTACAATTCCAAATAGTAAAATTTGAACTCCAGAAAAGAATAATATTAATAATATAATTGCTTGAAAAGCTTGTATTGCTTGCTTAATAACAAAACATTTTGCTATAACATATACAAAATAGACAAATAATACTAAAAAAGTGGGAATAGCAATATATGTAGAAAGTCTTAATGGAGAAGTTGTAAATGATGTTATACCATCTATTGCTAAATCTATTAATTTAATATAATTCCATTTGGTAGTTCCAGCAATTCTTGGGTCTCTATCATATAAAACTTCTTTCTTTTTATATCCAATCCAACTAAACATACTCTTTGTATTTCTTTCAGATTCTCTTAATTTTTTCAGAGCATTTACACATCTTCTATCAAGTAATCTAAAGTCGCCAGTATCTTTTTGTATTTCTATTCTGGTTGCTTTTTGTAATACTTTATAATACATTTTTGAAGTAAATTTTTTTAGCCATGTTTCACCTTTTCTAGAACGTCTTTTAGCATATACATCATCATATCCTTGTTCCCAATATTTAACAAGTTCTGGTATCAATTCTGGTGGGTCTTGTAAATCTGCATCCATAAATATTACACAATCACCTGTTGCATAATCAAGTCCTGCAATCATTGCAATTTCTTTTCCAAAATTTCTAGAGAAATCAACATAGTTGAATCTTGTGTCTTCTTCCCTCATTTTTTTTATAATTTCTATTGTTTTATCTTTACTTCCATCATTAACAAATAATATTTCAAATTCATAGTTTTCCATAGAGTTCATTAGTTTTTCTATTCTGTCCCTTAATATTGGTAATGATTCTTCTTCATTATATGCAGGTATTATTATACTGATTTTTTTCATTCTAGTTCTCCTTATTTACCATTTTATATATTATTTTAATTATTTTTAAATAATTTTTTAAACATCTTCCAAAATTTACTGTTTTTTATTTCTTCAAGTTCTTTTAATGTTTCATTGTATTTTTCAATATACTGTTCTAATTCTTGTTCTTTTTCTTTTAAGATTTTATCATTCCAATTTTCTCTTCCAATGTAATAATCTTCTGTCTTTTGTCTTGCTTCCCATCCTCTATCTATTTCTTTTTGCATCCATGTATGCATATATTGTAATTCACTGATTAGTACTTTCATGATTTCATTTCTATCTAATTCATTTATAGGATTGTTTATTTTTTCGATATCTTCTACCTCATAAATGTTGTCCTTTATATTTCTATTTACATACAACCATTCATAATTTTTATCTACTATTTTCTCAATCTCTTTGTTTTTTAATAAATTGACCTGTTTGGCAACTTCTGCATAATCCTTTTTTCCATTTTCTATATCTTGGAAATTAGTACAAGAAAATCTTTCTATATTGTTATTTGTTATTATTCCTTGGAAATCATCATTTCCTGTAATAATTGCTATTCTTTTCATGGCAATTGCTTCTTGCACACATCTAGCAATTCCTAATACAATACCATTTTGTTCCATAATATCTCTAATGTCATTACGTGCTCCTAACATATCACACTCAATCTTTAGTTCTTTTATTTGTTCCTCTACTTTTTGTCTTTGACTTCCATCTCCAACAATTGTGAGCTTGGCCTCTGGGTTTATTTTTTTATATTCAGCAAACCATCTTAAACCATTTATAACACCATTTTTCTTATCTTTTTCAAATCTCGAAATTAATAAAACTTTATTTATATTTATTGGGCTATTGCTTTTAAACTCCTGAAAATCTATACAATTAGGTATAACCTTATATTTGTCTTCTTCTAATTTGAACCTTTTCATATTTTCTTTTTTTGATGTTTCTTGAATTGTGATGATTTTTGATGCCAATCTATAATATAAAGTTTGAAATTCTAAGCCCATATTTCCTATCTGTAATTCCTCATCATATACTCCTGTAATTCCATGATGTACATATGCAACATATGGTGTATTTGTTAATATACATGCAGAAAAAACAGATGATACACAATCAACTTGATGTATATATACCAATTTTATATTATATTTTTCGATAATATTTTTTACAAATTCAATTTTTTCTAAATTATAGCTTTCTCGTGATTCGTATTTAAAGTCTATAAATGTAACACCAGGTATTTGATTTAATTTTTTAGCATAAAAACCACTTTCAGCTAAAACATATATTTTATATCCTCTTCTTGAAAATTCTCTTATTTGAGTTATACATGCAGTTTCAATTCCTCCTGCTCCAAGTTTTGCATGACATATCAAAATATTATATTTTCCGTTTCATCTTTTCTCCTTGTTTTTATTATTTTACTTTTTTTCTTAATTTTAAATATTGTTTTATACTTAATAATAAAATTATTTTACGCAACATTTGTCTTATATTGTTTGCTTTGATATTTTTAATCATTTTTCTTTTCTTTATTTCTTTAATGTATTGGTTTTGGTCTTTTTTCTCTAATGTTTCTGTTTTTAATAAAATCGCATTTGTGTAATATGTTTTTAAATAATAAGCTGTCTTTTTATTAATATTATGTTTTTCTATTTTAACTAATGCTTCATCATATTGTTTTAATGCATCATAAGCTTTTTTCTTTGTTTTACTATAATTATTATTTCGTGTTATACTTCCATTTGATTGAACGTATTCATAGCCATAATAATCAATAGATATCATTGTTTTAGCAAGAACAATGACAAATGGTATGAGTCCAAAGTCTTCATGTTCTGTTCCTACATTAAATAATAATTTGTTACGTATAAATATTTCTTTTTTTATTATGTATATACATGGAGAATCAAGTAAAACATCTGAAGCATATAAATTTTCAAATCCTTCTCCACCAGTGGTTGTCTCAAATACAGGTCCATTAACTTTTTCTAAAATATTTCCACTCTCATCAATTCTTTGTAATTTGAATTTTATGAGTTCTATGTTTTTTTTCATATATTGTTTTACAATACTATATAAATGGGCATCTATATAATCATCTGAGTCTAAAAACATTATATATTGTCCTTTTGCTTTTTTTATTCCATAATTTCTGGTATCAGCAACTCCAGTGTTTTGTTTTTTATAATATGAAATTGTTTGAGGATTTTTTTCTTTATATTCTTTTATTATTTTATCTGATGAATCCTTGCTTCCATCATTTATAACAACAATTTCTAGTTCATCATCTTTCTGTTGTAAAACTGAATCTAAACATTTTCTTAGTTTTTTTTCTGTATTAAATACTGGAATTATAATACTTAATTTTATCAATAATCTCACATCTTTCTATTTATATAAATGTTTTTAATAGTTCACCTAGTGGTTTCTTTTCATTTAATCTTTTTATTGTTTCTGCAAATAATGGTGCAATTGATACGACTTGTATTTTATCAATTTTCTTTTCTTCTGGTAATGGTATTGTATTTGTTATAACAAGTTCTTGAATTGGAGAGTTTTGTATTCTTTCTATTGCTGGACCAGATAGTACTCCATGTGTACATGCAGCATATACAGATTTAGCACCAAATTCTTTTAGTACCCTTACTGTTTCCATCATAGAACCTGCTGTGTCTATCTCGTCATCAAATATAATAGCATTTTTACCTTTAACATCACCTATAATAGTTGTTCCTATTGCTTTATCATTATTTCCGTCTCTTCTTTTATCAAGCATTGCTATTGGACAGCCAAAAAATTCTGAATATTTATATGCTTTTTTTGAACTTCCTGCATCTGTTGCAACTATTACCTTATTTTCAAGTTTTTTGTCTTCAAAGTATTTTTCTAAAAGTCTTTCTGCTGAAAGTCTATCACAATTAATATTATTAAAATATGCTTGTATTGCTGGGTTGTGTAAATCGCATGTTATTACTCTTGTTGCTCCTGCTGCTTCTATTAATTCTGCTAATAATTTTGCAGTTATTGGTACCCTAGGTTGGTCTTTTTTGTCTGATCTTGAGTATATATAATATGGTAATACTACATTTATATTCCTTGCAGATGCTCTTTTTACAGCATCTATAGTTATTAATAATTCCATTATTCTTTCATTTACAGGTGGTGTATTACTTTGTATTAAATATACATCATAATCTCTAACTGTTTCTAATATTTGAACAAAATTGTTGTCATTTTTAAATTTCATTCTTTCAATTTTTCCCATAGGGACATCTAAATATTCACATATTTCTCTTGTAAATGGTTCTGCTTCTTTACTACAAGCAAATATTTTAATCTTTTCCATTTGTATCAAACCCTTTCTATAACTACATATACCATTTTTGCTTTTTCATTAAATTATTAGTATTGAACAATTGATTTTAAAATTTCTTTATTAGTTAATTTTTTATTTTTATTACTTGTTACTTCCAAAATTAACGCATTATCATTTTTATATGATTCTAGCTCTTGTGTTGGGTCCATATCTTCAAATGGATATTCTGTAATTTCTCCAGAAATATAGTCCCTTTCGTAAGCTACTCCTGTCATATTAATTATATAAAGTTTATTAGATTTTTGCATTTTTCTTAGTTCATTTGAGTATAAACCATTTTCATTATCTTCTATTTTTAAATATCCATCATCATCTATACTAAAATTTGTTATCCCATTATTTTTTAATAATTTAGAAAAACTTTCTCTTGATTGTGTAGAAATCCATATCCCGCTATATTTAGGTGCTTTTTCTAACAAATTGTTTAATTCTTCTTCCTTAGGTAATGCATTTTTTATAATTCCTGCCAAATCAACTTCATATTGGACATTTTCTTTTATTTGCAATATCTTTCTTCCATCTTTTTCTTCTTCAACATAATAAATATCATCATTTCCTTTTGCCTTTATTTCTTTTTTCATATTTTCTAATTCTTCTGTTGAAACTTCTACCGTTTTATTTTTCTCTATTTTCTCTGTTGGAGCACTTTCATTTTCTAAGTTTGAATTTTCATTATTTTGTTCTTGTATATTACCGAATAGTATTATTTTCTATATCTTGATTTTTTTTGTTATTAATAATTACAAAAATAGATGTTATGATTATTATTGCTAAAATTATAATTATTATCCAATAATTTTTTTTCATAATAATAGAATCTCCTTTAAGTATTATTTATTTTTTCTTTTTATGTTAGCAATTATTAGTATAATGACACATAAAGCAACTACAATTACAACTGCTATGATGTTTTTATTATCATTATTATGTATATCAACATTATTGTTTTCTTCATTGCTTACTGCATTTTCTTTAGTAGTTTCTGTATCAGTTTCTATAACATCAGTATTTGTTTGTTCTTCTCTTTTTTGTTCTTCTTCAATTTCTTTATTGTAATCAACTTTTGTTTCATTTTTTTGTTCTAAATTATTTTCTGTCTGTTGTTGTTTTTCTTCCACTGTGGAATCAGCATGTCCAGTGCTTGATGGAGGAACTGGAATATCTACCAGTCTTCCATCTTCTTCATCTGCATATGCAAAATTACATATGTTACATACTAAAATTGCTGAAATAGTTATAATTAATAGTTTGAATAATTTTTTCATTTTATTTATCTCCTTTTTTTATAAATTTGCTTTTGTATTTTTTTACATTTATTTTGCTCCTGTTGGTTTTCTTGCTGGTGATTGTGGCATATTTTCATAAACAGGAATTACAAATTTTATTTTATTATTTAATGTTCCAGTACTTACGTAAGAACTCCTAAATGTTCTTGCTTCACTATATGCAGCTGATAAATTTTGCATGTATTGGTGACCGTATAATGCACTACTGCTTACAGGATTAACATTAAATTTATTTAAGTATAGTGTGTTTTGTTTTTTATCTATGTAATTACTTTTTAATATTTTAATTCCACCTTCTAGACCTTTTTGCATTGTATCCCAGCCTTCTTTTTTAGCATATGCTAAAGCGGTTGCAACATCATTACCTACAACTGCACCAATGTTAAATGGATTTTGATATTTTTTTCCATCTCCTCCATCCATATTGATAGTTGCAGAACCATTTCTTCCTTGTTCTTGGAATAGTCGTGCTATAACATAATATGGGTTAATATTTTTATTTTGACAAGCATTTTTAATATCTTGCGCATTTTTCTCTAAGAATGTACCATTTACTTGATATTGTATTGAACTTAGTGTAGCACCACTACTTGAGTAACTTCCTAAATCAACAAATTGGAATATATCAACATCATTTAAGAAATTTCGTGTGTCCATAAAATATGCTATTCCATTATAAGAAGCAGATGCCCAAACACCACTAACATATGGATTTGATGCAATCCAGTTTCCACCATATGTAGGAGTATATACTAAGTTTCCTTGTTTATTTGCATATTCATATTCGCCTTTTACCGCTGTATAGAAGTCTAGATTTGTATATAATATTTCAAATTGCCAATTTGGATGTGCTGCTGCAACTTTGTCAAGTGCTTCTGCTACACCCGGATATTTTGCTGTATTTATATTAACACTAATATTTGTTTTAAATAGATAAAGCATTTGTCTATTACTACTTTTTTGTTTTGCCTCTAGAATAATTTTTGAGCCATTTTCTATTTTGTTTTGTACAGTAATTGCTAGATCTTGTCTTGCTACTGGTGAAATTACCCATCCATTTATTTTAGTATCAACAATCATCCACATTTGCCCAATTTCGCCTTTATAGTCATCTTGTACTATTTCTATACCATTTTTTATGTTATTTCCTTTTACAGTTAGGCTTTTTCCTGAGTGAGCAACTGTAATTTTATAATACCCATTTACATATTCTAGATTGAATTTTTGTGCTCTAGAATTACCATAGTTCCATATATCAACTTTAGCATTATTCGCTTGGCTACTTCCTGCTACTTCTATTGCTTTACTACTATTTGCACCAATTGCTAATTCATATGTTCCATTTGCAATTGTTTTTGTAACATTTGGCGCTTGAACCAAATAGAACATTTGATTATTATTGTTTCGTGTTTGTGATAATATTATTTTTGAACCATTTTGTATTGAACCTTGAACAGTTATACATAAACTTGGATTAGCCAAAGGTGAGATAATCCAACCATTTTTCTTACTATCTTTTACTAGCCATTTTTGACCATCACTTCCAGTATAATCTGATTGTACAATTTCTGTTCCTTCTTTTATACTATTATTTTTAGCTGTCAAACTTTTTCCTGTGTGAGTAACTGTGATTTTATAATATCCATTTACATACTCAAATTTGAATTTTTGAGCAGGTACATTTCCGTAATTCCATATGTCTACTGTTGCATTATTATTCTTATTACTTCCTGCAACTTCTAATCCTTTGTTAGAATCTGCTCCAACTAAAACTTCATAAGTTGCATTGTCTTTAGTTTTTTCAGTACCATTTAAATTATATAAATAATACATTTGATTATTATTATCATAAGTTTTTGACAAGACAATTTTTGAGCCATTTTGTATTGAACCTTGAATTGTTATTGCTAAGCAAGGATTAGATAATGGAGATATTATCCATCCATTTCTATGGGTATCTCTAAATATCCATTTTTGACTATTATTTCCTGTATAGTCTGCTTGTACAACTTCTGTGCCTTCTTTTATACTATTATTTTTTGCTGTTAAGCTTTTACCTGAATGCATTGCTGTTATTTTATAATAACCTTCTTTATATTCAAAATAAAATTTTTGTGCAGGTACATTTCCATATCCCCATATGTCAATTTTAGCATTGCTACTTTGGCTACTTCCTGCTACT
Organism: uncultured Clostridia bacterium; assembly: GCA_934162615.1. Taxonomy (GTDB): domain Bacteria; phylum Bacillota; class Clostridia; order TANB77; family CAG-508; genus CAG-269. The sequence goes on along the minus strand of CAKPJK010000002.1, from coordinate 43,373 downwards.
TCCATTGTTTTGCTTGGATTATTCCCAACAGCAATTTTGTATATTCCGTTATTTTGTACTTTTTCACTGCTAGTTATATCAAATAAATATAACATTTGATTATCATTGTCTTTTGTTTTTGACAAGACTATTTTTGAACCATTTTGTATTGAACCTTGTACTGTTATTGCTAAATTTGAGTTACTTAATGGAGATATTACCCATCCATTTTTCTTAGTATCTCTTAACATCCATTTTTGTCCATTATTTCCAGTAAAGTCTGCTTGTACTATTTCTGTGCCATCTTGTATACTATTATTTTTTGCCGTCAAACTTTTTCCTGTATGCATTGCTGTTATTTTATAATATCCATCTTGATATTCAAAATAAAATTTTTGAGCCAGAGCATTTCCATAACTCCATATATCTACTTTGGCATTATTGTCTTTACTGCTTCCAGCAACTTCTAAAGTCTTGCTTGAATTTTTTCCTATTGCTATTTTATATATTCCATTATTTTTCACTTTTTCTGCTTGTGCATTACTATGTGTTCCTATTAATGTTAATATTGAAACTATCATAGCAATAATTAAAATAATTTTAGTTTTTTTCATTAATTTTACCTCCTTCTATTAATACTTCTTTAATAAATTAATTGTAGCTCTATTAAATTTATTAACATATTTTTTGTTTACTAATTCATTATGACTTTTTACTTCTGGTAATTCTAATAACATAGATTTTGTATTTGGTATAGTTCTTGCCCATTGAATTAAATATCCTTTACCATATGTATCTATATGCTTACTAATTCCAAATTCATTTCTATAAATACTTCCAATTTCATTATTTCCTACCGTTTCATTTAACCAGCCATGCACATCTATAACAATATTTTGAGAACCTGTGTTATTTAATATAAAATCTCTTAAAGATTGTGCTTCATATGCTTGAAGTGGTTCTGTACCATTATAATTTCTATCTGATTTTAGGCTTGTATATCCTACTGGGTAGCATCTATTCATATCAATTCCCTTATGTCCATTTGCCCAACTATATACTGTAGTACGTCCAGGTCCATCATTTGTCCATCCACTATATTGTCCATCAGGATTTGAAAGTGGTAAAATATATACAGTCCATTTTTGAATTAAGTCGTCTGACATATTGTTTTTTAAATAATTGTAAAGTTCATTTGCCATATATGTTAATTCAGAACCATCTTTACTGTATGAGTCTTCAAATCCATGTATAGAATAGTTTAGAATCAAGTGTTTTGTTCCTGTTCCTATTTTATAATATTTTAAATATGAACCACCAGTTCCTTTATACATCAACCCAGATTTTCCATAAAGCCCTTCTTTTATTCCTTTATTGATTGGCTCCATTATATAAAGCATTTGATTATCATTATCTTGTGTTTTTGACAATATAATTTTTGAACCATTTTGTATTGAGCCTTGTACTGTTATTGCTAAATCTGGATTACTTATAGGTGATATTATCCAGCCATTTTTATGTGTATCTCTTAAGAGCCACTTTTGACTATTATTTCCAGTATAGTCTGCTTGTACTATTTCTGTTCCTTCCTGTAAAACATTATTTTTAGCTGTCAAACTTTTTCCTGTATGTTTTGCAGTTATTTTATAATATCCATTTATATATTCAAATTTATATTTTTGTGCTTCAGCATTTCCATAATTCCATATATCTATTTTAGCATTATTATCTTTACTGCTTCCTGCTACCTCAATAGTTTTATTTGAATCTTTTCCAATTGCTAATTTATATGTATCATCTTTATGAGTTCTTTCGTTATTAGTTATATTATACAAATATAACATTTGGTTGTCATTATCTTTTACATTAGCTAAAACAATTTTTGAACCATTTTGTATATTGCCCTGTATTGTTATTGCCAAATTTGGATTACTTAAAGGAGATATAATCCAACCATTTTTATGTGTATCTCTTAAAATCCATCTTTGACTATGGTCCCCTGTGTAATTATCTTGCACAATTTCCGTTCCGTCTTTTATATTTTTACCTTTTACAGTTAGGCTTTTTCCTGTATGCATTGCTGTTATTTTGTAATATCCATCTTGATATTCAAAATAAAATTTTTGTGCAGGTACATTTCCATAATTCCATATATCAACTTTAGCATTATTTTCCTTATTACTTCCTGCTACTTCAAATGTTTTACTTGGAGTTTTTCCTACTGAAATTCTATATATTCCATTTTTTTGATAGGCTTCTTCTTTATTGATATTAAACACATATAGCATTTGATTATCATTATTTTTTGTTTTTGATAAAATTATCTTTGAACCATTTTGTACTTGATTTTGTACAGTAAATGCCAAATCAGGGTTATTATAAGGAGATATTATCCAACCATTTTTGTGTGTATCTCTTAATAGCCATTTTTGACTATCATTTCCAGCATAATCTGCTTGTACTATCTCTGTTCCTTCTTTTACATTATTATCTTTTGCAGTTAGGCTTTTCCCTGTATGCATTGCAGTTATTTTATAATATCCATCTTGATATTCAAAATAAAATTTCTGTGCAGGTACATTTCCATAATTCCAAATATCAATTTTTGCATTGTTTTCTTTATTACTTCCTGCTATTTCAAATGTTTTAGTTGGAGATTTTCCTATTGCAATTTTATATATGCCATTTGAATGTGTTTTTGTATTTGCACCATTTGCAGTACTTGAATATCCCCAAGAATTATAAATACTTATTGCAATTACTAGTAAACTACTAATAGCTATTCCCCTTATTGTATTTTTCATTTTTATCCCCCTTTGTAATACTTTTTATTTTGACATTCTTTTGTATATTCTTCTAATAACTAACACAATTCTACCATAAGAATTTTTATTTTTCAATACAAAAAACACAAGTTGTATTATTTACTTGTGTTTTTAAAATTTTCCTTTTTTATAGTTTTCTTATCAACAATTTATACTTTACTTTTAATAATAATTATGTCCTTTAATATATACAAATATATAAATTTTCTCCTTCAAATACAAGTTGTTCATCATTATATGAATCCCAATCATTTTCTAAAAATCTATTTTTTTTGTCTTCAGGTACCTCAACATTATTATATGCTTTTGAAGTGTACGCAGTTAATACTTCTTTAACAGTCCAATCTGTTCCTAAACTTCTTACGTCAAAGCATCTTAGTGCAGGCTGTCCCTCATAATACATAGTAAATTTTTGGTCAAAACATGTTCCAATATTTTTAATTTCATATCCTGTTTCTTTTTCGTAAGTTTCAATTTTACTAATTATGTGCTTTGCTATAGTTTTTTCTGTCTGATTTGTAATTAATGTATTTGATGACGCAACGACCATATATATTGAATTTCCACAAAAATTTAATAACGCTATTATTGTTAATATTGATAAAAGTATTTTATTTTCTTCTATTTCACATCTAACTACTAAATATAGAATAAGAATTCCAATAATTGCTCCAAAGCACATTGCCATTCTAGGTTCTATATATTGTGATTCAACTGGTGTTGCAAGTATTGGTATTAGTGGTATTAATACACTTAAAACTACCAAAACAACATATTCAAGAATCATAAAATATTTTTTCTTATTAATTACATTTATAATAAATATTATAGTAAAAACTATGATAAATGTTAAATACCAATATTTAGGTCCTATTCCAATATTATAAATCAATATGTCTTTACCAAATTTGTATATAGTATCAAATATTATACTTATTGAAGGTATTTCAAATTTTCTAAATGGATTATTTAATACTTTATCAAAAACTTTAACACCAGCGAAATTCACAATCATTGCAAATCCATATATTAAGGCTATTATTATAGTGTCTTTTATAATCGCTTTTATATTTCCTTTATTTTTAATAGCAATTAATACCAATGCAAGTAACACAAAAATTGAGCTTGTTACCTGATAAAAAAGGCCAGAAAGTGTAATTAAAATTAAACTTACTACATATCTATATTTTTTATCAGTTGCTAATATACATGAACCCAATATTGCACATAAAATTCCAAATGGCATAGTTCCTACTTCAATAAATAACAATCCCTCTGCAGTGCAAAAGTTAAAGACTATTATAAATGATATTGCTCCTATTAATATGTTATAAAATATTGATTTTTCTTTTTTAATAAATTTTATAACAAATTTGTATAAAACAAACCAAGATATTGCCATAACAATAGTTAAAATTACACCCATACAAGAAAGTTCTTTCCAAAATGGAATATCTAATTTTAAAAATATCCATAAAATAAGTGCACTAAATATTCTATTTGATGCAAGAAAATGTTTTATATAATAATCATATCCATATGCATTTACCCAATATGCATCTTGTGAAAAATGTGGTTTTAGAAAATTCCAGCATATTATAAATGTAAATGATAACATACCTATAAAAATACATATATTAATTTTATTTTTTATAATATATTCTTTTAATTTGTTGATTTTATCCATTCTAACTCCTTTTTACATTTCTTCTGCAAATTTCTTTTGTAATTTATGGAATATAAAATATCCTATAAAACATAATGCAATACTAATTACAAAAACAATTCCTAAAGCTATAAAATCTGGTGATTGTTTGTAGTAGAATATATTTCTATATCCATTTATTATATATGTCATTGGATTGTATTTAATAATCCATTGAAAACTTTCTGGTATTTGTCCTGGTGCATATACTATTGGTGTTGCATAAAATAATAATTGCAAAGCAATTCCTATAAAGTGTTGTAAATCTCTAAAATATACTGTAACACTTGAAACTATAAAAGAAATTCCTATTAGTAAAAAATATTGGACTAGTAATACTATTGGATAAAATATTATATATTTACTAATTCCAACTCCATATCCAAGTACGAAAGCAATTATTATTATTGTTGATATAATAAAGTTTACTGCCTCACTCGTAACTACTGATATTGGTAAAATTTCTCTTGGAAAATATACTTTTTTTACAATATTTCCATTTTCAATTATTGTAAATGATGTTCTTGATATTGCTGTTGAGAAAAATGTCCATGGTATTAATCCACAACAGATAAATACTGTATAATTTTCTATTCCTCCTCCTCTCATAAGAAGTGGGAAAACTAATGCATAAACAGCAATTTGTAAAAGTGGGTTTAAGAATGACCACATTACTCCCAATATAGAATTTTTATATTTACCTCTTACATCCTTACTTATACTTGTTTTTAATAATTCTCTATATTCATACAAGTCTTTAAAAAATCCCATTACTACTATTCCTCCTACTTTGTCTCTTCTATATATTTTTCAATAACTGTATTTGTGTCACCATCCATTCTAATTTTTCCATTGCTTAACCATACAGACCTATCACATAATTCTTGTGCAGAACCAAGGCTATGTGTTACAAATACCATTGTTTTACCTTCTTTTTTTAGTTCTTTCATTTTGTTTATGCATTTTGCTTGAAAATGTTGGTCCCCTACAGATAGTATTTCGTCAACTAATAAAATGTCAGCATCAACATTTATTGCAACAGCAAATGCAAGTCTCATGAACATTCCTGATGAATATGTTCTTACTGGATTATCAATATAATCTCTTAATTCTGAAAATTCTATTATTTGTTCTAGTCTATCATCTATTTCTTTTTTTGTTAATCCAAATATAGAGGCGTTAAAATATATATTTTCTCTACCTGAAAAGTCAGCATGGAAACCAGCACCAAGTTCCAATAATGATGTTAGTTTACCATGTGTTATTATTTTTCCCTTATTAGGATAAATTATTTTTGTCATAAGTTTTAACAATGTTGATTTTCCACTTCCATTTACTCCTATTAAAGCAACTGCTTCACCCTTTTTTATATTTAAATTAATTCCTTTTAATACTTCTCTTATTTCTTTTCTATTTCTTTTCCAAAAAAGAAGTTTTTCTTTTATACTATTCGCTTTATCTAAATACACATCAAATGTCTTATAAACATCTTGTACTTCTATTGCATATTCTTCTTCCTTTTTCACTTTTGTTTACCTCCCTTTTTTAAAGATTTCTCTCATTCTTCTTTTAAATGTTGGTCTATCATATAAAATATAAAATATAAGTCTTACCAATTTGCTATGGTGCTCTAAATCAACAACATTGTTATAATTCAAATAGCTGTTATTTGTAATTTGCATATTACCTGTATTTTTCAAAGTATCCATATTTCTTTGATTTTTATTTTTTCTTTCTATTAGCCAGTCTTCAGTAATTGGTTTTACTTCTTTTGTTCTAACAGTATCTTCAAATCCAATAGAATTAAACATTTGCATGTCTATAGGTTTTGAAGAATTTATATATGCCATAAATGGTAAAGAGATATAATAATCTTGATAATATAATTTTTTATATTCTTCTCCAAAAATCTGTAATACATCTTGTACAAATTGTTGAGCAGCATTTTGCATAATGCTGATTATGCATTTTTCTTGATATGTTTTTTTGTTTTTTTCAAGAATAGGTTTTACCTCTTCTCCTGTTAAATCATATCCTATTGTGGATGGTGCTAATTCGGAAATTATTGATTCATACGCAAATCCTGTAACTGCTGGTTTTGCATCAAAATATGTGTTCAATTTATATCCAGCCACATTTGAATATTTAATTGCTTCATCTTGATTTATATTTAGGAAATATGTGTCTATAGGTTTTCCACATAAAACAGATAAATATAATTCTGGTCTTCCACTATATCCCAAATCAAATGTCGCAGACCTGTCCTCAAAATATTTCCCAAAGTATTCTCTCAATTTTCTTGTTTTTTTATTATTTTTTTCTTCGTCAAATAATTCATTTATTATTATTTTTACAAGCTTATTGAATTTTTGTTTTGTTTTAATGTCTTCTTCATATTTAATTCCGTTTTTTTCTATAATATTTTTTATTTCTTCGTCCTTGTAATCTTTCAAACTATCTTTTACATATTTAATTATATATTTAGGATTATGGTTATCAATGTTTATAATATCTGTTAATTTATACAAATCTATTTTGTCAATAATCATTGCTGATATCAACGCTTTTCTAGAAACTCTTAAATATTTTGCTTCTGGTACATTTTTATAATATTTTTTTAGTATATTATAAATTTCCATTGGTAAATATCCATCTCTTGCCATAAAAGAAATATTCTTATATCCTTTATTTTCCGTTTCTCTTAATAGCCAATTTCCAACACCAAACATATACATTCCTAATAGATAATATCCAATCAAGAAAGGGTCAATGTTAAAGTCTGATTCATTATTAAATATTCTAAATGGATTATCAAAATATTTGTTAGCTACAATAGCTATCATTGTTCTTATACCTATGAAGTTCATAGAAGTTTGATTGTCTCTCCAAAATGGCATACTTGAATATAACATTTGAGATAGGTTATTAGTATTATTTTTATCTAACATTATATCTGTAGTTTTAGGGAAGTATACAGATCTTATATCATATTTTTTTGCTTTATCAAAATCTGATTTATAATTGTCACCAATATGTACTATATTACGTGCTTCTACTCCCTCACTTTTTATCATATATTCATATAAATGTCCTGTTGATTTGGATTTCATTACTTCTCTTGACAAGTAAATTTTATCAATATCTTCATATCCATTTTTTTGCAATATATTTTGAATCACTTCTAAAGGTAGGTACATATCTGAAGTACATATAACTCTTTTCCCTAAGTATTTAGCTAACTTATATATAGAATATGCTGTTTCTCTTCTTTTACAGAATTTTAATTCAAGTTCAATTTCTTTTCTTTTTAGAAATTCTATAGTACTAGATGAAATGTCATATTCCTCTTTAATAATTTCATAAATTCTATCTAATGTAACATCTTCTCTTTTTTCTTTTTCCGCTTCTATTCTTGCCAAAACTTCACAGTCTTCTCTAATTTTTGAAAAATCAATTCCTAAATTATTAGATAGTTTTCTATAGTCATCATTTAAAAATACAAATAAATCCTTTGGATATAAGAATGGCCTTGTAATAAGAGTATCAAATATATCAAAACTTACAATTTTAGTTTTTGGATTCATAATTATTTCTTTTAATTTGTCTAATCCATCATTCCATGGCGTTTCAACTGAACTAAAGAATCCTGAGTTTTTTACTTCAAATTGTACAGGGCAAAATTCTTGAAATTTTGTTTCTAATTGTGCTTTTTCTTCTTTATTAAAGTTTAAATTTAATAAGTAAGATTTATGCATTTGGCAATATAATGCTCTCCATTTTTCAAATTTTGTTCTGTATTTTTCATATATATTTTTTTCTTTTAAAAAGTTTTCTACAAATGAAAATGAAGTTGTTAAATCTTCTAAGTTTTTACTAGCTTTTTTAAATGTTATATCATTTACAGATGTAGATGCACCATCATGTTTTGTATAGAAAAATGCTACTCTAGTTACTTTAGTAACCTTTTTGGCATAATAAAATAATACGCTGGCAAACGCAAAATCCTCAGTCATTATTAAATGTTTTTGAATTTTTTTATAGTCAATAACTGCTTTTTCCCATATTTTTCTTGAATATATCTTATTCGGAGTAATATGCCAAGCAAAATTTAATCCTTCTTGATTAAAGAACTCTTCGTAGCATTGTTCCCCAGTTAATTCTTCAAATGGAAATTCAAATAAATTATATACTCTTCTATCTCCCTTTCCATAATCCATAACAAGTTGTGCAGCCACTATATCTGAATTAGTTTCTTCTGCTTTAACTACTAATTCTCTGTAAAAGTCATTTGATACATAATCATCTGCATCCAAAAATGCAATATAATCACCTGTTGAATTTTCAAATCCTGTTATTCTCGCTTGAAATAGACCTTTATTTTTTTCATGCTCAACATATTTTATTCTATTATCTTTTTCTTTGTATTCATCTGCAATTTCTTTGCAGTTTTTTGGTGAACCATCATTTACTATTATAAATTCTAAGTTTTTATAAGATTGTTTTACTAATGAATCTAAACATGTTCTTAAAAAATCTTCTGAATTATATACTGGTATAATTATTGAAATCTTTTTGTCAATTTGAGTATTAGACATTTATTTTACCTCGTTTCTTATCTTTATTTTATTTAGTTTCCACTATGAAAAAATTTGCTTAATTTTTCAGTATATTTCCACCTTTTACTATTATATACTTCATTTAATTCTTTTTTAATTTTTTCATTTTTTTCTTTGAGCTTTTTTTCTTCCTGCAAATTAATATTTATTTTTTCTTCTAATTCCCCTATTTTTTCACGTAAATCATTATTATCTTTTTCTATTTTTTGAATCCACTCATATTTTGCTTTAATATCAGCATATTGTTCTTCTATTAAATCTGTACGTTTTTTAATTAATTTAAATAGTTCCATCCATTCAAATTCAATTTTTGTATTTTCTGGAATATTAATATAATTTTTATAACAGTCTAGTTTTTCTCTGGCTATAATATAATTTTCTTCTATAATTTGTTTTTTATTGTCTTTTAATTTATATATTTCTTTAAAGCAATCTTCTATAGAAATAGTTTTCATATTATCTCCTGAAAAGTTTTCCTCTAAAGCTAAATTCATATTATCTTTTGAGATTAAACCCTTGATTCCATTATATCCTGTAATTACAGCTGGAATTTTTGCAGATATCGCCTCTAACACGCACCTATCTACTCCTAATAATAAATCTGCTTTTTTCAAATATTTTAGTATATCTGTTTGTTCTCCTAATAAACTAACTGTATTTTCTTCATCATTTTCGCTAAATGATAATTGTTGTTTATCAAGATATCGTATTATTTTTTCTTTTTCTTTTCCATTTCCTATTATATATAATTTTGCATTACTATTATTTTCTAATATTTTTTTAAATATATCTATACCTTCTGTTAATGTTGCTAACTTTTCTTCACTAATTCTTGAAATTATATAAATATTATTTAGTCTTCCTGTATAATCAGGATTTTCATTTTTGTATTCTTCAAAATCTATTCCATTATGTATTACTTCATATTTTTCCGGTTTTATATCATATTCTTTCTGAGTCATTTCAGCAACTTTAGGTGTAATTGCTATTATTTTATATGCATTTTTAAAATAAATCGGAAATAACATTTTATAAATAGGATAATTCCATGTATAATATTTTTTAGTATCACGTATTCCGTGTTCATATGCAAAATAAGGTGTATTTGTTATAAATGCAGCAAGCATTGTCGCAGGTACACATTGATATTTGTGTATATGGATTTCTGTTATGTTATTTTTTTCTATTATTTCAATTATTTTTTTTACTCTTTCTTCATTTATTTCATTTTCTTCTGGGTAATCAAATTCTATAAATTTTCCACCAAGTTCTTCTATTTTATTAGAGTATTTACCTTTTCCTGCTAAAACATAGACATTATATCCTTTTTTAGTAAAAGCAGTAATTTGATTTAATATTACCGTTTCTACTCCCCCTATGTCCATAGCATTATTACACAATAAAATATTTTTCATTTTATCCCCCGCACAGATTTATTTTAAAACATTATAACCTTTAACAATTTTATTGTCAACATATTCATTTTCTAAACTTATGTACCATTTTTACAAATGCTCTCCATATTGGCAATTGCCATAACTTTTCTTTTAAAATTTCTTTCTTATAATTCATATTTTTAAAGGAATATGCTTGTCCATATGTTTTTCTTTCATATTCTGAACATTCCCATGTATATTCTATTTCATCCAATTTTAAGTTTGTTGTTATTAGTTCCTTGCAAAGGCTTATATTTGTTTTTAATTTTTTACCATTTTCGATTTTTGAATCATTTGGTTTTTCGTATGTTTCTTGTATTACATTTGACATTTTTTCTATCATTTTACTAATAGTAAAATGATAGAAAATTCTTTTTCTACAATTTTCTTTATATTTATTTGCATTATCTAGTATTTCATTTATTGCTTGTACATATTCTTCTATCTCTTCATCACTGTAGTTTTCTGAATAAACGTCCTCTTCATTTTGTCTAAGTTCAATTATTTTTCCAACTTTATCTGTTATTAACTCTTTTTGACCACCTACATTACTAGATACTATAGGCACTCCCATACTTAAAGATTCATATGATGTTAACGCCAAGCCTTCTTTTATCGAGCAATTTACCGTTATATCACTTATACTATAAATCTCTCCTGTATTTTGTAGTTGTCCTGTAAAAATAATATCTTCATATATATTTAGTTTTTTAGCCTTATCTTTCATTTTAAATAATAAATTGCCATCACCGACCACTATTACCTTAAAATCATGTCTTTTTTCTTTTAATTTTGATATTACATTTAACAAAAACATTGGTCTTTTTTGTTCAGTAATTCTGCAAATATATGATATTACTTTTTTGTCTTTTTCGTTTCCTAAATATTTGTTTTTTAATTCTTTTTTATTATATTTTTCCGGATTAAATTTATTTTCATCTACTCCAATGTAAACAGTCTCAACATCTTTAGCATTTTTTCCAAAATAATCTATTAGAATTTTTCTGCTATTTTCATTGCATACCAATGTCCTATCTATTACTGAATCATACATTGCCGAATATCTTGAATATCCACCGTTTCTGTTATACCATTCTTCCATGTGAACATAGTCAAGAATTGGAATTTTTGGATTCTTGCATTTTATATATGGCAATATTGAATACCCAAATTTACTATTTGAATTCAATATAATGTTTATTTCTTCTTTTTCTATAATATAATTTATAAATGAAATCCAATATTTTTGTTCTAGAAATGAAGTTAAATCATATACATTGGCAATTTTATTGAAATTATCATCTTTTTCAAAATATTGTCTTAATACATTTTTATTTGGTTCAGTTGTAATTATAGTTATAGAAAATTTATTCTTGTCTAACCCTTTAACAAGATTTAAATTAAATAAATCTGCCCCACCTGTTACCATCCATGGTATTATGAATAAGATGTTTATTTTATTTGTTTTTTCTTCCTTTTTAGGGATTATAATTTTTTCTACGTTTTCTGGAAGAATATCATAATTATATTTATATGTAGGATATTGAATTGCATCAACTTTTTGATTTATTTTACTTGCTGTTTCAGTTATTATTTCTAAAGCTCTTTGTTTATTTTCATTAGCTCTTTTTAGCTCTCCATCCTTTTTTCTTCTATACCATTGACCATAAAAGCTCATATGGACAGGTCCTTTTCCTTTTGCCAAAAGTTTTAGCCAAAAATTCCAATCTTCATTTACTGCTTTTTCTCTTAGTTCATATCCATTTACTAATTCAAAATCGCTTTTTCTTATTAGGGCTTGTGATATAAGCTCATTAACTTTTTTTAACTTGTCTGAATTAAAATATTTATTCCATAAGTATTGTTGTCCTCCAAATCCAACTGAATCAGCATAAGCCCAGGCTGCATCTTTATTGGTCTCTAATGTCCAATACGCACACTCTAAAAATGTTGGTTCTATTAAATCATCATCATCAATAAACATTAAATATTTACAACTATTAGAAGATTTTGAGGCTCCAAAGTCTCTTGTCGCAGCTAATCCTTCATTTTCTTTATGAAATATTTTTATTCTATCATCCAATTTTTTAATTTCTTCTAATTTTTCTAATGCCCCTTCATCCTTGGACCCATCATCAATTATTAGAATTTCATAAAATGGAAATGTTTGATTTAAAATTGATATTATTGTTTGTTCAATATAGTTTTTACTATTAAAAAATGGTACAATAACTGATATTATCGGTTCTTGTTTTTTATATTTTTCTTGTTTGTTTATTTTTTTTCCAGGTTCTAATTCAAACTTAAATTCATTCATTAAACTTTTTTCCTTTCTTATTTTCGTCATTAAGAATTTTTATTTTTTTTCTTAAATGCAAAAAATTTACTTATAAAGAAGTTTAAGATTATAACTAGAATGTTTACTGCAAGTTTGCTTATTATAGCTGGAATAGGAAGCTTGAATAATATCATACATCCAAAAAATTCAATAAACATTGTAAATGCTCTTCCTGCTATAAACTTACAAAATTCTTTAAAATTTTCAGTAAAACCTTTTGCTTGAGTATGAAAAACCCATTTTCTATTAGTAAAATATGCAAATAAAATTGATAATGGTATAGCTATAAGATTAGCTATGTTTTCATTTATATGTATTAGGCTATTTAATATATAAAATGAAATCAAATTAACACATGTTGTTAATACTCCAAAAACTATATATAATATAACATCTCTAGTTAATATTTTTTCTATCATATTTTTTATTTTTTCCATTGTTCTTTCCTTTTTTGATAAATTAATTATTTTTCAATATTTATTTCTTTATTAATAATGTATTGTGGTCTTCCTTTAGACTCATCATAAATTCTAGATATATATTCACCAATCATCCATAAAGAGATTAATATAACTCCGCTAAAGAATGTTGTTGCAACCATTAATGATGTCCAGCCGGGTGTTAATTGATGCCATTTAAATGCAAATGATAATATTGCATAAATAACAATTATAAAAGATATAAATATTGTCATAATTCCAAGTCCACCAACTATTTTTAATGGTTTTGATGAAAAGCCAATAATTCCATCTGATGCTAATTTTAGCATTTTCTTTAATGGATATTTTGTTTTTCCTGCAAATCTTTCTTTTCTTTCATATTCAAATGCTTTTTGTTCAAAACCAACCCAACTAAATAATCCACGTAAAAATTTATTATGTTCTGGTAATGAATTTATTACATCTACCACTTTTCTATCTACGAGTCTAAAGTCACCTGTATCTTTAGGTATTTCTACATCAGATAAAGCATTTAATGTATTGTAAAACATTTTAGCTGTTAAAAGTTTAAACTTAGATTCTCCTTCTCTCGTTTTTCTCTTTCCATAAATTACTTCGTTTCCATTTTCCCACAATTTTAGCATGTCAGGAATTAATTCTGGTGGGTCTTGTAAATCTGCATCTATTATAACTATTGCATCACCAGTTACATATTTTAATCCAGCTGTTACTGCACATTGATGTCCAAAATTTCTTGAAAATGAAATTACTTTTACTCTTTTGTCATTTTCTGCAATTTTTTCTAATATTGATAATGTTTTATCTTTACTTCCATCATTTATACAAATTATTTCATAATCATAATCTTTAATATTTTCTAGTACTTTAGTCATTTTATTATAACATTCTTGTGCCACTTCTTCTTCGTAATACATTGGTATAACTACTGATATCTTTTTCATTCTACTTCCTTCTTTCCTAATCTTTTTTTACAGTGTGTATTATATCATAAATTCATATATTGTCAAACCTACTTTTTTCTTTTCAAATACCAAAATAGTAAAAAATGTTTAATTGCATACAATCTCTTTTTTAAAAGAACACCCTTCATATTTTTATGTAAAATCTCTTTAAAATACATATAATAACCAAAAGGATACTTCTTAAACTGCTCCATAATATTTTTAGTATAACCCTCATCCTGATACTCACAAATCATAATTGGTTCATTAATGCATGCCATTTTATAATTCTCATCCATTTTATGATACATTCTAGCCTCAGTAACAAACTTTTCGCCATGTTCCAACTCATGTTTAAATTGTTTTCTAATATTTGAATAAAACACAAGAGCCTTTTCGCCATCTTCCCCTTCTTTAAAATACAAATCAAACATTGTAGTCTTCTCATTCTTAAATAGTTGTCCCATATTTTGTCCTTTAGTATTATATTTTAAAAAACACATTCCATATAATTCTTGGTTTTCATTTGGATATTTTTCATAAGATTCCTTAATTATCTTGAATGCATCATCAGAAAAATAATCGTCAGAATCACAATTAACCATCAATTCTCCAGTTGCTTTTTCTACTAAGTTATTAATTGCAACCATTTTGCCTTGGTTTTCTTGTTTAAAATATTTTATATCTATTTTGTTTTGTTTTATAAAATTTTCAACTATACTTTGTGTGTTATCTGTTGAGCCATCATCCATTATAAGCCATTCTATTTCTATACCATAATTTGAATTTTTAACAAGGCTATTGTATAAATTTGTTAGTAAATTTGCTCTATTATATGTTGGTGTTAATATTGAAATTTTCACTTTGTGCTCCTTTCAAGTATAAAATTTGCTTGTGTTCAACATTTGTTGCTATTCACGGTATAATAAAATATATATTTATGAAATTAATCATTTATTTATTTTGAAGTGATTCGGGGGGACCGTTCAAAAATTCTCAAAAGTTGATAAACTTTTGTTAGAATTTTTAGAATGGGGCAACAAAAAAATAAATAAATCATTAATTTCATTTTAATAGTTTAAAAACTGTGAATAGCAACAAATATTTAACACTTCCATTTTTATTCTTCTAATAATTTTTCTACTTTTTCAATTATTTTTTTATTATCATAATTTTGTTGTATATTATCTTGATTTATTTTTCCTTTTTGAATAACCTCTTTCAAAGTTTTATATATATGCTCTTCCTCATTTGGAATCACAACTGCTTGTCCATAATTTTCAACCGCTTCTCTCGCAGCAGTATCAGTTATCAAAATGTTTTTGCCTAATATTTTTGCCTCTTCCAAAACCATACCGTATCCCTCAAACTTTGACAAAAGGCAAAAATAATCTGCATTTTTTATATATGGGTATGGATTTTCTTTTTTACCCAATAAGTGAAAAGTATTTTGAATTTGATTTTCATCTATCTTATTTTCCAAATTTTTTTGTTCTGGACCCTCACCTATTACATAAAAATTATGTTCAAAACCATTTTGTATAAGTTTTGTATGTACATCTATGACTCTGTCAATTGCCTTTTGTGGTACAAGTCTTGCGACAGTTACAAAATTTAGAGTTTTATTATCAAATTCAATATCCATATTTTCATTTGATTTTTTTATTACCAATTCTTCGTCCAAATAATTATATATTACATCTTTCTTTACAGGTTCTAATTCTGCATTTCTTAAATCTGGATATTGTTCAACAAATTTTTTCAAATTATCTCTACTTACAAAAATAATTTTATCATATTTTGAATATATTTTTCTATCTGTTTTCTTTTTCATTTTGGCCTTTAATCCATTTCCAAAAACTAAAGAAATATCATTATGTACCCATGCTATTTTTCTTGTTTTCTTATTCTTAACACTAAATAAACGTGTTATAGGTCCTTCCAAAAAAGCAATCTCTACATCATAATCTTTTTTTATATATTTTTTATAGATTCTATTTTTCATTAACAGAACTTTTAATGGAATTACCTTTTTCTTAAAGTTTGATAAATCATTATACTTTTGTTTATACAATGTTATGTGGTTTACTTTTGTATATAATTGGCCTTCTAGTTCACCATTTCCATACAAAGTAAAAATTGTAACATCATATTTTTTTGATAATTCATTTGCTAAATCTACTAATACTCTTTCTGCACCACCGAAGAGTTAAACCTGTTATCCCAAATAATATTTTTTTCATAAATTTTCCTTTCACTATAATCAATTTCTTGATTTAGTAATTTTCAATAAACTAACTTTTATATTCTTTCATCTTTTTCATCAAATTTGTACTTATTGATACAATTATTATCATTGATGATAAATTAAAAAATGTATATCCAGATAATAATGATAATGCAAATGCCATTGCTAACCCAAACCATAAAAATGCATATTGACTGTCTATCACCTTTCTATATTTTATTCCATAATATAGACCGGCAAATAATATTGCAGCAAAAGGTCCCATATATAAAACAAATCCTACAATTCCAAAGTTCAACAGCATTGAAACTAATTCCATTTCCAATACAAGTTCGCTAAAATTTGCAACATATCCATTACCAAATAATATCAATAATATATTTTTTTGATTTTTAACAAGTGCTAAATTATATATTAATTGTTGCATTCTTTGGTCATTGTTTTTTACTTGCAATTTATTAGCAATATTATATAAGTCCATAATTGATTGTTTTTGTGGTTCTGACATATATCCTTCTACAATTTCATTATTTTCTATTTGTTCTTTAATTCTTAAAGTGCTTCCTGTTATATGTGCATTTTCTTGACTTGACTCATCTATAATATCTGATTCGATATCTTTTAAGTGTTTTCTTCTTTGTATTGTTGTTGAGCCAAACCCAATAACTACTAGTATAACAATTGCAAGTCCTGTTATTCCTATTATCAAAAATTTTTTGTCTATTTTCTTGTTTCGGATTATATTAAATAAAACTTCTATTCCCATATAAAGTGCTATTACAAGTATGAATCCAAATAACCCTGCTCGCGTTCCTATCAACATACTTAAAAATGCACCTACTAAAATTATTATAGGAATTATAAATTTTCTGTATTTTTTATCTTTCACATATGGCAAATATATAAACATTGTAAGTAACAATATTGAACTTATGCTATTTCCAGACTCGAACCAACCTTTATATCCCATTCCTTCTATGTATGTGTGTGATGATGTTTTTGTTAGTATTGCAATATATATTGAGCCAATATATATTCCTGTTGATATCAAAATGCTTTTGTTTAATTTTTCTACATTTTCATCTTTAAATACTGTTGTAAATACTATTAAATTTATTATCATAAATGTGTAGTTTATTATGTATTGCAATTCATGCGTTTCTGAGCCAAAACTCATACCTGTTTTTATTTTATTAAACAAATATATATGTATTGTCGCATATACTGCATAAATTGTTCCTGCAATAATCATATTTTTTTTGAATTTACCGTCTTTTTTTATAAATAAATATAATATTGCAATTGCTGGTATTATTGGTCTAATAATTGTTGATGGTGATATTTTTGTGTTAAATGTATTTCTAAATACAAAACTTGCTATATCTAATATTGGGCATAATATAATAAATACACACATTATATTTTCAAGTTTTATTTTATATTTCATGTCTTGCTTTTTCCTTCCTATATTGCTTTTCTTCCTATATTGCAAATATTTTAGAATATATTTTATATGTAATTTTATTTATTGTTTTTAAATACAGATTTTTTTTACTTTTTTCTGTTTTTAATATCCTATTGTTTTTCCAATTTGGAAATTTTGTGTTAACACTATTCCAAGTTATATCCAATAATTCATTTCTAATCTTCTTATCTTTTATTTTTACAATTCTTAAAAAAGAACTACAAAAAGTATATCGCGCATATACATATTCTAATTCTTGATAATATTCCTCATATAAACCTTTTTCTTTGTAATAGTCTATTACATGTTGCATCACATCAAAAATTTCTGCATTTCTTTTATTTTGAACATTAGATATTGAACCTTCTCTTTGAATATAATGTATCATTGGAGTTTTACAAAATGATACTTTTTCCAAAAATGGTATTAATTTATATGTGAATTCAACATCCTCATATCTATATCCTTTCGGAAATTGTACTTTGGACTTTTCTAATATTTCTCTTTTAATTAATTTATTCCATGCGACCACTCTTATTTTTTCTAGCATTTCATGTTTGTCATTATATGTTGTTCCTACATCTATTCTGGATTTATTTGGATATTCCCAAATAAAATTGCATTCTACCATATCACTATTTTGTTTTTTTGCAATCTCATACATTTCTTGATACATATTTGTTTCAACATAATCATCAGAGTCTAAAAAAGCAACATATTCTCCTTTTACATATGGAATAGCGTAATTTCTAGCATCAGAAAGTCCACCATTTTCTTTTTCAAGATATTTTATTTTTTTTGGATATTGTTCTTCATATTTTTTTGCTATTTCTTCTGTTCCGTCTTGCGAACCGTCATTTACCAATATTATTTCAATATCTTCTAATGTCTGATTTACTAATGTTTGTAAACATTTTTCTATGTATTTTTCAACATTATAAAATGGTACTATTATACTTACTTTTGGCATTTTGTTTTCCTTTCATCATTAATATGATAATCGTTAATTTAATAATTATTAATTTGATATGATTTTTAAAATAAATCCTCAATTTTTTTAAGTATTTCTTCATTATATTTTTTATAGTCAAATTTTTCTTTTATTTCAAATCCCTTTAAAATAAAATTCTTCATTTTTTCATATATGTCTTTAGTATTTTTTTCAGTTACGAATCCATATTTATTTTCAACTTCTTGATAGTCTGATACCTTTGTTGTGATAATTGGTTTTTCTAATATAAAACTTTCTAAAAATACTACAGGATACCCTTCATAATCTGATGTTAAAACAACACAATCTGCTATTTTAAAATATGGATATGGATTTTGTTTTTTTCCTAAAAATATAATATTATTTTCTAGTTGATTATTTCTTACTTGTTTTTTATATTCTTCAGTTTCTGGTCCGTCACCTATAAATATAATTTTAAAATTCATATTGTCTTTTTTTAACATTGTCGCTGCCTCTATTAATCTACTTAATTTTTTTTGTTTTTCTTGATGTCTTCCTACATTTATAAATATTGTTGTTTCTTTTTGGGCGTTTTCCAATTTATTTATTTTTGATAAATCTTCTTCTGGTATTTTTTCTTTTGAAAGTTCTAATATTTTGTCCGCATCTATTAAGTTATTACATACCATTGTTTTTTCTTTCATTTCAGGAAATACTTTTACAAAACTTTCTTTTCCCTCTTTAGAAACAAAAATTATTTTTTTAAATTTATTATAATTTCTTTCTATAAAAAATTCTTTCATTTCTTCTGCATCGCAATCAAATAATGTTAAATAATCAGCATGTCCCCACAAATAACAGTTTTTTGATGCAGTTCTTGCAACAAATGATGCTGGTAAAGAGTATGTTGCAAAACTTGCAGAAAAGTCATATTTGTTTTTGTATTTTAATGTAAATTTTATTCTTTTAATTAGATTAATTATTTTTCTTTGTATTTTATTTTTGCTATTTGATGGTGCATATTCTATTATTTTTATTTTTGGATTTATTTCGTTTAAAAATATTCCTTGTCTTTTTTCTAATACTAGTGTTATGTCATATCCCTTTTCTTGTAATTTGTTTACTAGTATTACTAATGCTTTTTCTATTCCGCCTATGTCTAGCGAATATGCTCCAAATAGTAGTTTTTTCATATTTTGTTTTCTCCTTCTAGATTATATAAAGGTTTTATTTTTGTTGTTTGTTTTTTATTGTAATTGTCTGTCTAATTTTATACTTTTTTTGCTTATTAATCAATACTTTTACTATTATTTTACTTAAAATATTTATACTTTTAAGAGCAAAAAAGTAACAGACTTTAATTATCTGTTACTTTTTATTTTATTTTACTAATCTCAAAGTTTCTTTAGCTATCATTAATTCCTCATTTGTAGGAATAACATAAACCTTAATTTTAGAATCAGGAGTAGAAATAACTTTTTCTTCACCTCTCATATTATTAGCGTCAACATCTAATTTAACACCCATAAACTCTAATTTTTCACAAATTCCTTTACGGATATTAATTTGATTTTCACCAATTCCTCCTGTAAATATAATATAATCAACACCACTCATTGCAACAGCATATTTTGCAACATAACTTGCAATTGTGTAATTGAAGTTTTCAACTGCTATTTTAGCATCTGGTTGTCCTTCATTTGAAGCAATTTCTATTTCTCTGAAGTCTGGAACTAAACCTGACATACCAGAAAGTCCTGATTTTTTATTTAATAAATCTTCCATTTGTGTAGGCGTTAAATTTTCTTTTTTCATTATATATGTTACAACTGATGGGTCTAAATCTCCACTTCTTGTAACCATTGGAAGTCCACCAAGTGGTGTTAATCCCATACTTGTATCTACTGATTTTCCATCTTTTATAGCACATATACTTGAACCTTGTCCTAAATGACATGTTACAATTTTTGTACCTTCTAATGATTTGTTCTCAATCTCAGCAAGTCTTTGTGATACAAACATATGTGATGTTCCATGGAATCCGTATTTTCTTACTCCATATTTTTTGTAATATTCATATGGTATTGGATAAATAAATTTATCTTTTGGCATTGTTTGATGGAATGCTGTATCAAATACTCCAACCATTGGTTTTCCAGGCATAACTTCTTGACATGCTTTTATTCCTAATATACAAGCAGGATTATGCAAAGGTGCTAAATCTGTATATTCTTCTAGAACTTTTACAACATTTTCGTCAATTACAACTGATTCCGCAATTTTTTCTCCACCATGAACTAATCTGTGTCCAATTGCATTTATTTCGTCCAAACTATCTATTACTTTGTATTCTGGATTTGTAAATTGTTTTAGTGTAAAGTCTATTGCTTCTGAGTGATTATATGCTGGATTTTTTATTTCTATTTTTTGTCCATTTACTTTATGTGTTATAAAAGCTTCTGCTTCTCCTATTCTTTCATATTTTCCAGAAGCCATTACTTCTTCTGTCTCCATGTTAATTAATTGATATTTTAGTGATGAACTACCACAATTTAATACTAATATTTTCATTTTTTCCTCTCACTTTCTTTTTAGGGATTGGGGGACGGGTCTCCAATCCCGATTTTTTTACTTTTTTTCGGGATCGGAGACCCGTCCCCCCAATCCCTAATTTTTATTTACTATGTTTTTTGTTTCTCTTGCTATCATTAATTCCTCGTTTGTTGGAACAACATAGACTTTTACTTTTGAGTCTTCTGCGGATATTTCAACTTCTTCGCCTCTTATTTTATTTTTTTCATCATCTATTTTTACTCCAAAGAATTCTAATTGCTCACAAATTGCCTTTCTAGATATTGGTCCTTTTTCTCCAACACCTGCAGTAAATGTTAGTACATCTATTCCACCCATAGCAACTGCACATTTTGCAACATATGATGCAGTTAGATAATGATATATATCTAAAGCCATTTGAGCATGTGCTCCGCCTGCTAGTGCTTCATTTTCAATGTCCCTAAAGTCCACAGATATTCCTCTTGACATGCCATAAACTCCGGATTTTTTATTTAATATATCTTCCATTTCTTGTGGTGTTAGGTTTTCTTTTTTCATTAAATACGTTACAACTGATGGGTCAAGGTCACCAGAGCGAGTTCCCATTGGTATTCCTCCAAGTGGTGTAAGTCCCATACTTGTTTCTACTGATTTACCATTTTGAATTGCACATACACTTGCACCTTGTCCTAAATGACAATTAACTATTTTCAAGTCTTTAATGTCTTTTCCCATAATTTCTGCAACTCTATATGCAACATATTCATGTGATGTACCATGTGCCCCATATTTTCTAATTCCATATTTTTTGTAGTATTCATATGGTATTGGATAAATATATCTCTCTTTTGGTATTGATTGATGGAAAGCCGTATCAAATACTGCTACCATTGGAATATTTGGAGCTATTTTTTTACAAGCATTTATTCCTAAAATTGCTGCAGGATTGTGCAATGGTGCTAAATCACTGCATTTTTCAATCTCTGCTATAACATCATCTGTAATAAGAACTGGTTGAGAATATTTTTCTCCTCCTTGAACAACTCTGTGTCCAATTCCACCTAATTCATTTAAATCTTTTATAACTCCATAATGGTCATTTGTTAATCTTGTAAATACAAACTTCAATGCTTGTTCATGATTTGCCACACTTTTTTCAAATTTGTGTTTTATTCCATTTACTTTATGTGTTAGAAATGAATTTTGTTGTCCTATTCTTTCAAAATATCCTTTTACCAACATTTCTTCTGTATCCATATCAATTACTTGATATTTTAATGATGAACTTCCTGAATTCAAAACTAGTATTTTCATAGAAGACCTCCTTTTAATATTATCTTATGAACCAATTTAAAAATATTCCATTGGCTTCTTTTTATTTTTGGGCTTGGACTGCTGTTATTGCAATAACACCTGCAATATCTTGATAACTACATCCTCTTGATAAATCATTTACAGGTTTAGCTATTCCTTGGCATAATGGTCCATATGCTTCGGCCTTTGCAAGTCTTTGAACCAACTTATATCCAATATTTCCAGCATCTAAATCTGGGAATATTAAAACATTTGCTTCTCCTGCTACTGTACTTTCTGGTGCCTTTGATTTTGCAACTTCTGGAATTATGGCTGCATCTAATTGGAGTTCTCCATCTGCTTTCAAATCTGGTTCTTTTTCTTTTAACAATTTAGTTGCATCAATAACTTTTTGCGTTAATTCTGATTTTGCACTTCCCATTGTAGAATATGAAAGCATTGCAACTTTTGGTTCTTTATCAACTAATTGTTCAAAACTTTTACTTGATGATATTGCTATTTCCGATAATTCTTCTGGATTTGGATTTGCGTTTAATCCCGCATCTCCAAATATAAATGTTCCATTTGAACCATATTCGCAGTCTGGAACAACCATAACAAAAAATGCTGAAACTAATTTTGTACCAGGTGCTGTTTTTAAAATTTGAAGTGCAGGTCTTAATGTATCTGCAGTTGAATGTGCCGCACCTGAAACTAATCCATCTGCTTTTGTTTCTTCATCTTTTACCATCAACATTCCAAAATATACTGGATTTAATGTTATTTCTTTTGCTTGTTCTATTGTCATTCCTTTATGTTTTCTTAATTCGTATAATAAATTTGCATATTTTTCGTAATCAGGTGATGTTTGTGGATCTATTATTTTTGCACCATCAATATTTACATTATTTGTTTCCGCTTTTTCTTTTATATTTTTTTCATTCCCGACTAGAATAATGTTCGCATATTTTTCTTTTAGTGCTACTTCTGTTGCTTTTAATGTTCGTATATCTTCTGCTTCTGGTAGTACTATTGTTTTTATTTCTTGTCTTGCTCTTTCTTTTATTGTTTCTATAAAGTTCATTTTTTTTCCTTTCTCTCCACTTCGTTTCGTTCATCATAAAATGAAAATTAAAAATTTTCATTTTACAAATCTCTCGCTTCGCTCGTTCATCGTCATCCAAAATTTTTTAAAATTTTGTCTGTTAAATCTTGATACTTTTATTATATATATAAATTGTAAAAAGTACAAGCCTTTTTATAAATCTAAAAAATATTTTTTTATTCTTGCACTGGTCAAATAATTGTTCCAATTATCACTGATGATAATATTAAAATTATAATTATTGACATCACTAATGAAATTAAAGTTATTTCAGCATTATTCTTTAAATATTTTTTCATAAAAATTTCTCCTTTGTTTTTATATTAATTATTCTTTAGAAAACACGAAGCTATCTGTCATATAAAATGATAAGTTATAGTGTCATAAAATGTCAATATATTTTTACCCAATTTTGTGAAATAATTTATAAAAATTTTAAAATAATATTTAAGGTGAGTTTATATGATAAAAGAAAAAAGGAAATTAAAAAAACTAACTCAAGAACAAATGTCAGAAAAACTAGGAATCTCTCTAAGACAGTATGTTAGAATAGATAATGAAAGAGCTTTTCCACGAAGAGATATCTTAAGGAAATTAATTTTAGAATTAGATTTATCTAATGAAGAAATTGGAGAATATATAAAAAAAATAACAGAAGATTATGCATAAATCATTATTATAATTCATTTAAATTATAGGTAAATTTAAGCTAATAAAAATTTATTTTTTCTTTTAAATTTTTATTAGCTATTATATTTTTTATTTATTCGAAATATGTATATTTTCAACTTTAGATTTTAATTCTCTAGAAATAATATTTTGAATTTGTGCAACTTTTTCGGTATTCAAATTATCATCCTTTACAACAACACTAATACTATCACCATTTACAAAAATAACAACATTTTCAAATCCCTTGGTCATAATTAAATTTTCACAAATCATAATACTATTTTTAGTATCATTTATTTTTTTTATTTCTTCTGTTGCAGATTGTTTTTGTGTTTCCAAAGAATTATTGCTATTTAAAATATTACCGTATGTTTCAAGCATTTGTGAGTACATGGTATCTCGTTCTAATTTTGATGTTTTAAAATAATCATTTTTATCATTACTTTTTTGTTGAGTATTATTACTTGTTTCTACAGTTTTATTATCCTCTTTAGTATTATTCTCCACTTTGTTGTCTGTTTCCTGTACTACAGTATTTTCTGTATTTGTTGACACTTTATTATTTATAACATTTTCCGTACTATTTTCTTCACTTACTACATTACTACTAACTAATTGTGCATCACCAATATTCGCCATTTTTTCCAATTCTTCTTCCGAACTAGCAGTTTGAACCGCAGTCTTAAAATCTCCATTTGTTGAAAAATTCAAATATCCCGCTACAACTAACATCAAAGCAATTACATATATAACAACCTGATTTTTCTTTAAAAATTTCATTTTTATATTCCTCCTATTAAAATTCTTTTATAGGCTTCAACGAAATATTAGTTTCCTTGAAACACCTGAATTTTGTGTGTAGCAAGTCCTGTTGCTGCCTCTACTGCTTGAATTATTGCAGTTTTTACATTTATATCAGAAGCCCCTTTAGCAGTAATAATTGCACCTTCAATTTTAGGTTCAACCGTTTTTTGAACTATGGGTGTTTTGGTTCCATTCTGTTCTTGGTAAATTACTTCTTTTTGAGAATCTTTCTGTTCAACCTTTTTAACTCCACCACTTTTGTCTGTTTCCTCAGTTGTGCTCGTTTTGGAATTTTCATTGTACATTGCAACAGTTTCAGCAGATTCTGAATAATTTACAAATACTTTTACATCTCCAACACCTTCGATATTAGTCAAAATATTTTCAAGTCTTTGTTCTAAATTTTCATTAGTTGTACCGATTTGAACTTTGTGTGGTAGAATTGGTTGTAATCTGTGTTGTTTTTGCCTCTGCCAGTTGTTTTCCGGCAGAATTAGTCATATTTTTACTTGAACTCTTATCTCCACTCCAAACATAATTTATTATAACAACTGTTATTATTAAAACAACTATTAGAAAGACTAAATTTTCTATTTTTCTTTTGTTATTTCCTTGAGTTTCATCATTACCTATCATTTTTTTTAACTTATCCTTAAACATTTTTCACTCACCCCATATTCTTGTATTATAAATTTTTTAACAGTTTCAATTCCGTTCTCATCCAAGTTGCACCTGATAAATATTTGTTCTATTCCAGTATCTTGGTCTGATATATGTGCTTTTACATTGCAACTGTCTATTTCATATCCTAATTCCTCAGTTTTTTGCATAATATCTTTTTCAATCTTTTCTTCATATAATTCATTTAATTTACTATCCATTGTAGTCTGGTCAACTACCTCAGTTGTTGCTGATGTTTCTGTACTATATTGCCTATATAAATTTTCCACATCAAATTTCAATTCGTTTTTATTTTCTACAAATGGCGCTATTATACTAAATAAAATATACATCCCCATAACCATTTTGACATATTTTTTTGTCTTATTATTAGGAAGTATCATTTCAAGTATTGATACAACAATTAATGCCAAACACAAATTTTTTACCCATGAACTTAAAAAACTAACCATCTATATCACCTCTATCTAAACATCATTCCTGCATTTGACATTCTTACCAATAGTGTTGTCCCAATTATTACCATAAATGAAATTGTAACTAAAATTGCTAACAAAATTTTAAAAATATCTGCAACTTCATCTAATAATTTCACAATTTTACCATCTGCTATAACTTCACTTACACTTGCAATTAATTTATATGAAAACGTTAATACTGTAAGTTTTAAAATTGGTAAAATGCATATTCCTATAATGACTATAACACCAACAAAACCAACTGCGTTTTTTAAAATTAAGCCACATCCTAATACACTATCTACAACATCACCTAAAATTTTACCAACAACTGGAACTGCTGAACTTACAAGTGCCTTTGCGGTTTTTGCAGTAATTCCATCAACAGAACTAGCCATTGTTCCCTCTAAAGAAACAACTCCTACAAATATCGTCAGTACAATTCCCAAAAACCAAATGGTTGTCGATTTTAAAAATTTTGATATCTTATCAATCTGAACTCTATCAGAAATTTTGGAAATTATGCTCATTGATGTTATGATTAATATTACTGGTATTAAAACATTTTCAATTAAATTTCCTATGAAATTAATCATAAATAATATTATTGGTTCTAATATACTCGTTGTGCTAATACTTCCTGTATAAAGCATTAGAGATATTAATACTGGAATTAATGTATTCATAAAGCCAACTAAGTTTGTTGATGTTGTTTTTACTAAGTTAATTATGTCAGAAAAGTTTGTCATAATTACTGTTATTATTGCTATGTATTGAACATAATATATTAATTTTGATATATTATCATTTTCTAAGCTTTCGCTTATTGATTTTAAAATACTATGTATTATTATTATTGCTAATATACATGCTAGACTTTTTAATCCTGTTTGTACTTCTGTTCCAAGCAAATTCAGTATTTTTTTGTATATTGTAGTATTATCTATCTCACCTTTTATGGCAGAATTTAAAATTTCATTAATGTCTATATTTTCAAAAAAATCACCTGTATATTGTTTTGAATTCTGTATAAAAGAATTTATTCCAAATGTTTCTTCTTGCTTTTCTATATCTTCTTGCGTTATTTTTGTAGTGTTTTCTGTTTTTTCTTCATTTTCTGTATTTATTAAGGTATTTGTATCATTTAATGCTTTTGATTGCATTGGCAACAAAAATATTAATATTATGAATGTAATTATTATCTTTTGTTTTTTCACATTTAATATTCCTCCTCAATAATGTAACTTTTATGGTTCATCACTCTTTTATGGTAAAATTTTTAATATTATTTCTAATAAACTTGATATTATTGGAATAGACATAGAAATAATAATTATTTTACTCCCTATTTCTATCTTGCTTGCAATTGCTGCTTCTCCTGAATCTTTACAAACACTAACAGCAAATTCAGATAAAAAAGCAATTCCTGTTATTTTTATTAAAAGTGCTATAAACTGCGTATTTATAGAAAATTTATCTTCAATTGTCTCAATTAAATTAATAATTCCTGTTAGTCTATCCATTACAAGAAATAAAATTAATATTCCTGTTAAAATGCTTATAAATATTGCATATTCTGGTCTGTACTGTTTTAGCATTATTATAATTATCAGTGCAATTAAAGCAATTCCAATTATTTTAATTATTTCCATTATTTTTCCGTCCTTATTTATAAATTTTTACGATTAAAGATTAACTCTATATCACAAATTTTTATAAATTAAATAATGTACGTACTGTATCAAATAACCCACTTATTTCTTTAATAACCATTGTAAGAACAATGACAAGACCTGCAAGTGTAGTCATCATTGCCTGGTCCTCTCTACCTGCACGAACTAAAACTTGATACAAAACTGCAACCAATATTCCAATTGCCGCTATTTTAAACAATAATTCTATACTCATAAATATTTTCCCCCTTAAAATAAAATCAAAATTATAATCTAAGCTAAAATAATAACAATAGCCATTCCTATACTCATTCCAAGTTTTTTATACAATTTTTCATTTCTATTTTTTTCTTCTTGTGCTTGTCT
Source organism: uncultured Clostridia bacterium (assembly GCA_934162615.1). GTDB lineage: Bacteria > Bacillota > Clostridia > TANB77 > CAG-508 > CAG-269. The sequence continues at coordinate 14,802 of CAKPJK010000002.1, read as the reverse complement.
AATTTGCTCATCCAAAAAAGTTTCTGTGACCTCAATCTGGCTAATTTGTCCCTGTATATCTGTTGCTCCGGAGTAGTTTTGATAACGTTTTCAAAGCCTGTCTGTCTTCTTCATTTAAATTACTTTGAAACTCATCAACTGCTCTTTCCCATGCTACTCCGGCAGATTCAGTTTTCATTTTATCAACTGCCATATTAAACAAATTAGAAATATTTTTATTTGAATTATTCGCAATTCCTACAAATATTTCTGGAATTGGCTCATATGTAAATTTTATTTTAGATTTGAATATGTTTAATGCATTTTTTAATTCTTCCAACTCGTCCAATCTAAACTTATATTTTTGAGATATATTTTTACCAATCAATGTAGCAATTAAAAACACAAAAAAAAGCATACAATATTTAATAAACTGCATTTTAATTCTCCTTGCATTTATTTTTTAATATTATATGCTCTTTATTTAATTTTAGAACTCTATTTATATATCTTTAAAAATTTATTAACAATCCCATATGGAATCCATATACACAAAAATTATTGTAACCATTTAAATGAATTTGCTACGTTACTTGCTTCTGCCTCTAGTGCATCTGCTTCATCTAAATTAAAACTATATGCTGTTATACAAGATAATTTTTTTCCATTTAAAATATAATAATAATATGTTACCTGTTTTGGTTCTGTGTTGTAAACCATTTTAACTTTTAATACATCATAATTATTTTTTGTTTTTTCTATCGTCATTTCTTGTGTTTCAGGTTTGTCTGTTGAGTTTTCTAATCCTGCTTCCAAATTTGTTTTTACATCATCAATATTTGATATTGTTTCTTGTTCTGATGGATCATAATAAACATTTATTCCTGCTGGATATGATGCGTAATCTCCTTCAGTAATTTCGTTTGATTCATTTAAAACAGGCACATTACTTATGTATTTATAAAAATTCCATTCTGTTGTATATTCTGATTGACCTTTTGTCCAGTCTTTTTGCATTTCAAATTGTACATTTGAATCTTGGTATACTGCATTTTCTGCTTTTTTATTTGTAATTATTGATAATGTAAAAAATAGCATAAAAATTGCAACTAAAATTGTAAAACTTAAAATTTGCCATTTTGATATTTTTGTACTACCTATTGTGTTATTTTCTGCATCTTCTACATAATAAAATTTTCCTTTATATTTTTTAATTATTCCTAATTGTTTTAAGTAACTAAATGAATATTTTGCTTTTCTTTTATCTTCTATCTCTGCAATTACTTCATCTTTTAACATTGCTTTTTCTTGTGTTGTTGCTTCATATTTTGTAAATATAGGTTTTAACAATTCAATTGTTGCTTTTTGAATTTCATTTATTTGTGTTGTATTTTTTGAACTATCTTTTCCATCTTCTTCATTATTTGATAATTTCCTTTTTACATTTGATGTAACAATACTAGCACCTAAAATTGTAAATATAAATGATATTACAAAGTCTTTAACTATTGCAGTTGAAAATTCACTATTTTGATATAATCTTTGTATATTTTCTGTTGTTACTGCAATTCCTTCATTGTGTATTAATAATCCTGGTATTACAACTAAAGTCGTTATTGATACTATTACCAATGCCATTACCATTAATATTACAGGTAATTTTTTATTTACTTTTCCTCTTGCTATTTTGTAACCATAATATTCACCAAATGCTATTAGTGCAGCCAATATTGAAAACATCATTTGGCCATATACATATACTAATATCCATGGTATTGTAGCGATAATACCTCCAATTACGGCACCTATTATTCCAGTTATATAACTGCCTTTTGCTTTTTTCTTTTCTGTTTTAATTGGTTCTTGTTCCATTCTTTTACTTCATTCCTTTCCCAAGGCATAAACTAAATTGAAAATTCTTCAACTTTATCCCCTTCTCTTTTGATGTTTTGACTATATCATAATTTCTTATTTTTGGCAATACTAAAATGTAAAATTTTATTGCAAACATTTATTTTATATGATATACTTTAAAGTATGAAAAATAGTTATTAAATTGGGGGTTTTAAAATGTTTAATCTACGCTCAGATTACAAACCAACAGGTGACCAACCGCAAGCAATAGAATATTTATCTAATGGTATAAAAGAAGGAAAAAAATATCAAACATTACTTGGTGTAACAGGTTCTGGAAAAACTTTTACAATGGCAAATATAATAAATAAAGTACAAAAACCTACTCTAGTTTTAGCCCATAACAAAACTCTAGCAGGTCAACTTTATTCTGAATTTAAAGAATTTTTTCCAGAAAATAATGTTGAATACTTTGTATCATATTATGATTACTATCAGCCAGAAAGTTACATTCCATCATCTGACACATATATAGAAAAAGATGCATCTATAAATGATGAAATCGACAAATTAAGGCATTCCGCTACACTTTCTTTATTTGAGACAAAAGATGTAATAATTGTTGCATCAGTGTCATGTATATATGGTTTAGGTGACCCAGAAGATTACCAAGAAATGATGCTTTCTTTGCGTGAAGGAATGAACAAATCAAGAGATGATGTTTTAAGAAAATTGGTAGAAATGCAATATTCAAGAAATGAATTAGAGTTTAAAAGAAGTACTTTTAGAGCAAAAGGTGATATTGTAGAAATTTATCCATCTTCTCAAAGTGAAAGTGCAGTAAGAGTCGAATTCTGGGGTGACGAAATTGAAAAAATCTCTGAAATCAATCCACTTACAGGAAAGGCAATTGGAGAAAGAAAACATATCTTAATCCCTCCTGCCTCACAATATGTAACAAAAAAAGATAAATTGGACAGAGCAATTGAAAACATTGAAAAAGAACTTCAAGAAAGAATAAAATATTTTAAGGATAATAATAAATTAATTGAAGCACAAAGAATTGAAGAACGTACTAATTTTGATATAGAAATGATGAAAGAAACTGGCTTTTGTCAAGGTATAGAAAACTATTCAAGACATTTAAGTGGTAGACCTGCAGGCAGTCCACCATACACATTACTAGATTATTTTCCTAAAGATTTTTTACTACTTATTGACGAATCACATGCTACAATACCTCAAGTTAGAGCAATGTACAATGGCGACCATGCTCGTAAAGATTCTTTGGTTAATTATGGTTTTAGACTTCCATCTGCATATGACAACAGACCTTTAAAATTTGAAGAGTTTGAAGAACGAATTAATCAAGTCGTTTTCGTTAGTGCTACACCTGCCGATTATGAAAAAGAACATAGCAAAGATAATGTTGTTGAGCAGATTATTAGACCTACTGGTCTTTTGGACCCTAAAATTGAAGTTAAACCTGTTACAAATCAAATTGATGATTTAATTGAGCAAATTCGTATTAGAGTTGAAAAACATGAAAGAGTTTTGGTTACTACCCTAACTAAAAAAATGGCTGAAGATTTAACTTCATATTTACAAAGTTTGGATATTAAAGTTAATTATATGCATTCAGATATTAAAGCACTTGAAAGAATGGAAATTATAAGAAATCTACGTTTAGGTGAATTTGATGTTTTAGTTGGTATAAATCTTTTAAGAGAAGGTTTAGATATACCAGAAGTTTCTTTAGTTGCTATTTTAGATGCCGATAAAGAAGGTTTCTTGCGTTCAGAGCGTTCTTTGATTCAAACTATTGGACGTGCTGCTAGAAACACCGATGGTACTGTTATTATGTATGCTGATGAACTTACTGATTCTATGGAAAAAGCAATTTCCGAAACTAACAGAAGACGTCATATTCAAGAACAATATAATATTGAGCATGGCATTACTCCAAAAACAATTAAAAAATCTATTAGAGATAATATTAGTATTACTAAACAAGAAGATATTGGTGTTGAATTTAAAATGGAAAATGCTGATGATATTAAGAATACTATTGCTGAATTGACTGATGAAATGCTTAAATATGCTGCTTCTATGGAATTTGAAAAGGCTGCTGAGATTAGAGATAAAATTAAAGAATTGGAAAAATTGTTATAATTTTAACATTGTTTTGTCAAGAATAAATCTGGAAATTTTCAATTTTCAGTCTTAACTCTACTTTTTATCATATTCAATATATATAAAAGGAACACCAATTGATGTTCCTTTTTTGTTACTTTTTTATTAGCAATATTGGAATTGGCTTATTGCCATATTTTGCATAATCCGTTTGCATAGTTCTATTAAACTTCTTTCCGTTCTCATAAAAGAGTCCAATATTAAGGTCCCTTTCATATATTTGTCTATCTAAGACAAATATTTCGTGAATTGTTTTTTCTAATTTCTTTTCTTTCATATCGCTGTTCATAAATTGCGATATGATATCAAAATTATTTTTTTGTTTTTTTTGCTTAGATGTCATAATTCCTCCTTAAAAGTAACTACTAAATTTCAACATTCAATATTATACATCAATTTGAATCTCATGTAAAGTCAAATAATCCAATCTATGAACTCACTAACAAATAAAGCCCTTACCATCTAATTTCTAATGGTAAGGGTGGAGATTTTTACTCAGATTCAAAAACAAATTTGTTATGTAAAAATGTTTTTGAAATTTCTTTTTCAGTTTTTTCATCAATCTCAAGGTTTATCGATTCTTCACAAGTGAAAAATTTTTCTGTTCTTTCTCTTATTTCAGAAATCACAGATTCTCTTGAAATTAATGCCGGATCCTCCAATTCCAGCTCTGTGATGTTAAGCTGCTTAGCACTTCTTACATCCGCTAAAACAACTGAAAAACTGCCATTTCCTGTTGAAATTAATTTAAATCTCATGTTGTTCTCCTTTTATGTGCAAATTTTATCGCTACTAAATATATTATAAGCTTTTTTAAGCAAGAAGTCAACATAATATGCAATATCAAAAAAATTTCTCTTACCACCAAAAATATTAGTGATAAGAGATGAGCAATGCAATTAGTCTTTTGATCTCTGATTTTCTTTAATCATCCTCTCTATTTTTTCATAGTCTTGAACATTGAAATCAAGTTTAACGTTTGAAGGTTTCGTTCCAAATTTATGTCTAATTTTTTCCCTTATTTCCTGGAAAAATGCATTCTGACTCACATACTTTTCATTTTGGAAATAAGTTATTGGTAACCTTATTACATCTGCGTTATCTTGTTTATTCAAAGAAATCATAACTTCCTGTTGATTAATTACGAGTCTATATGTCTTCTCCATATACATGCTCCTTTTCTGATGCTTTACTACTAGTAACTATTCATATTATATACTTTTTTCGTGCATAAGTCAACATAAAATAAAAACTCATACCACCAAAACATTAGTAGTATGAGTCAAATCATCATCTTACATTGCTCTTCTATATAATTCAATAAAATCTTCTTTGCTTACTTCTCTTGGATTACCTGGTTTACAAGGATCTTCCATAGCTTTATCTGCAAGCATTTCAAAATCTTCTTCTTTTGCACCATAATCTTTAATAGTTTGAGTAATACCAACTGCTTTAGAAAGTTCACTAATCATCCATACAAATGTATTAATAACATCTTGGTCATTTAAGTGTGCAGCATCTGGTCTACCAATTTCGCATAAGATTTCTCTAAATCTTTGTGCTGTTTCTGGACTTTCTCCATTAAATCTCATAACTGTTGGTAAAAGCATAGCATTTGCAATTCCATGTGGTGTATCATATACAGCCCCTAATTGATGTGCCATTGAGTGAACTATTCCAAGTCCTACATTACTAAATCCCATACCTGCAATATATTGAGCCATTCCCATCATTTCAACAGCTTTAGGGTCTTTTTCATTTACGGCTGCTGGTAAATATTTGAATATTAATTTGATAGCCTTCATATGGAACATATCTGACATTTCGTTATGTGCCTTTGTGATATATCCTTCTACCGCATGTGTTAAGGCATCCATTCCTGTTGCTGCAGCAAGTGATTTTGGCATTGATGCCATTAATTCTGAATCAACTATTGCTACAATTGGAATGTCATTAGGGTCTACACATACCATTTTTATTTTTCTTTCTTCATCTGTTATAACATAGTTTATTGTAACTTCTGATGCTGTTCCTGCTGTTGTTGGTAATGCTATCATTGGCATTCCTTTATTAACTGTATTTGATAATCCATTTAGAGATTTGATATCTGCTCTGTCTGGGTTTGTCATTACAATTGAAATTCCTTTTGCAGTGTCCATGCTTGAACCACCACCAACTGCAACTATTACATCTGCTCCTGATTTTTTACATGCAGCAACTCCGTCTGTTACATTTTTAATTGTTGGGTTTGGTTTGATTTCGTCATATAGTGAGTATTCAATTCCTGCATCTGTTAACACTTTTTCAACTTTTTCAGTAACTCCTGCATCTACTAATGGTTTATCTGTAACCAAAAATACTTTTTTGAATTTTCCTTTCTTAATTTCTTCTGCTAGTACCTCTCTTGCATTGTTTCCAAAATATGATGTTTCGTTTAAAACAAATCTTATTGCCATTTTATATTCCTCCTTCGTAATTTTAATCTGTTTTGATTATACCAATAATAATTTTTTTGTACAATAGTTTTTACACAAATTTCATAATTATCTCAAAATTAATTTGAATTTTTTCTGAGAAGAAGGACTGTCCCTTTATCCCTTTTTAAAGGGATTTTAAGGAACGTCCCTAAATCCCTCCTTAGTCTCCTAAATTAATTCCTACACTTCTTGCTGTTTTCACTAAATCATCATCCATAGTAACCTTTCTTTGATTACTTACAGTTGTGTTTCCAGAAACAGCACCAATTTCTTTATTTTGGCCAACAACATCTTCTAGTGATGCATAATCAATTTTTCCATTTTTAATAACAACTAAATTTCCAAATTTTTCTTCAATAGCCATTCTCATTGCAGCAGTACCGTATTTTGTTGATAAAACTCTATCAAACGCTGTTGGTGTTCCACCTCTTTGCATATAACCAAGTGTAGTATTTCTAGCTTCTAAACCTGTTAATTCTTGTAATTGTTTTGCAACTTTTTCGCCAACTCCACCAAGTTTTGTATTATCAACACCTTTACCATTATCTCTTACATTTTCAACTGTAATCTCTCCATCTTTTGGTTTTGCACCTTCTGCAACAACAACAATGTCAAAATTTTTGCCTCTTTTTTGTCTATTTTTTATTTTTTCTGCAACTCTATTTATATCATATGGAATTTCTGGAATTAATGCAACATCTGCACCACCTGCAATCGCTGACTCTAATGCTATCCATCCGGCATATCTTCCCATAACTTCCAATACCATAATTCTGTGATGTGTTTCACCAGTTGTATGAAGTCTATCAATTGCTTCCATTGCAACAGAAACTGCAGTATTATATCCAAATGTTATTTCTGTACAAGCAACATCATTATCAATTGTTTTAGGAACTCCTATTACATTTACACCCTTTGTTGCAAAATCTCTGGCAGATTTTTGTGTTCCATCTCCACCTAGTGTAAAAATACAGTCAAATCCATCTTTTTTAATATTTTCTACACATACATCAGACAAATCTTTGTATTCAACTGTTCCATCTTCTTTTGTAACTTTATAATTGAATACATTTGCATTTGTTGAGGAACCTATTATTGAACCACCTTTTGGTAATATTCCCTCTGCATTTCCATCTTCTGCTGTACTTAATCTTTCATATTCATTTTTTAATAAACCATTATATCCATCTATAAATCCATAACATTCTATATCATGATTTTCTGCTGTTTTTACAATTCCTCTTATTACAGCATTAAATCCTGCTACATCTCCACCATTTGCTAATATTGCAACTTTTTTAATCATTTTAAATTCCTCCATTCAAATTTTTCGGGATTGGGGGACGGGTCTTCAATCCCGAAAAAATAATAATTTTAAAAATTAGGGATTGAAGACCCGTCCCCCAATCCCGAAAAAATAATAACTTTAAAAATTAGGGATTGAAGACCCGTCCCCTAATCCCGTTTTTTATCCTAAAAGACTTTTTATTTCTTCATCTGCTTTTAATTCTTTTGTTAAAAACTGGTATGCTCTTTTGTCTTGTTTTACTGCTATTTTTGCAATTTCCTTATCATTTCTTAATCTATAACTTGCAAACTTTACAATTAAGCCTTTATTTGTAACTGCCGCTTTTACAACATCTTTGTCGTCTCTTAATTTTTCACTTGCAAAATATAAAGTTTGTCCATATGTTTGAACACTTGCCATTATTACATCTCTATCTGCTCTTAGTCTATCTGATGCATAACATGCAGTCCATGGTGCTCCTTTTATTGCAAGTAGCATCAAATCTTTATTGTCTTTTAAACGGTCAGATACAAATTCCATTGACTCACCATCTTGTTCAAGTGCTGTTTTTACTACTTCTTCATCATCATGAAATTCAGGTGCTGCAAATTCCAAAAGTTTCCCTTTATCTTTTACTGCCTGAAGCACATATTCTCTGTTATTACAATTTTTTTTCATTTCTGTTACATCTGGATCTTCCATTATCTTTACCCTTTCACTTATTTCATTAATTTATAACCTTCAATAACTTTGTCTATTAATTTTTACACTTTGCAATTAATGCTTTAATCTTAATCCCCTGTTCTGAAAACATTTTCTCATGCTCTGTTTCTATATTATTTTCAAAAATTGGTTCTTTATGCAAATCATAAGTTTTTGCAACAACTTCAAAATCACTTTCTTCAAAATATATTAAACTTGAATTAAATAAATCATCATCATCTGTTTTAAAATAAACTTCTCCATTTTCTGCCAAAAATTGTTTATATTTTTCAAGTTGCCTTGTATGTGTAAGTCTTTTCTTTCTATGTTTTCCCTTTGGCCAAGGATTACAAAAGTTTATATATATTCTTTGAATATTATCTGTTTTGTCTAAAATCATTGGTATTCTTTCAATATCAAATCTTGTTAGAGCAACATTATCTGGTTCAATATTTTTTTCTTGGTATACTTGTTCTACATTTCTTTTTGCTAGTCCCAGCATTGCATCAACTAAATCTATTGCTATATAGTTAATATCTAAATTACTTGATGCTAGATTTGATATAAATTGACCTTTTCCGCATCCTAGTTCCAAATGTATTTGATTATTTGGATTTTTGAAAAATTCCTTCCATTTTCCTTTCCATTCTTCTGGGTTATCTATATAAAATTTACTTGCTTCTAATTCTGGTCTCGCCCATTTTTTGTATCTTATACGCATTTTAGTTTTCCTTCCTTTATATTTTTATTAGTATTATTATTAATATTCTAGTTTCAACTATTATTTTTGCATTTAGTATTCCGTAACAAATTATATACATATTTATAAAAAAAGTAAAGTAAAAATTTGTATTTTTTGCACTTTCCTGTTACAATAATGTTACATATAATGACCAAGGGAAAAATAGAAACAAACAAACGATAAAATTATATATTATAAAGGAGCAAAAATGGAAATAAATTATAAAATACAAAACAACACACAAACAATAAATAGCATATTACAAAACGAACTACATATATCCTCAAGACTATTATACAAATTAATAAAACTAAATAAAATACAACTCAACCATCAACCATGTGACACACGTAAAACAGGCACTTTAGGAGACACAATTACAATCAACTTTGATTATGAAGAAGATAACTCAAATATTGTACCAACAGAAATGGATTTAAATATTATATTTGAAGACGACTGGCTTTTGGTTGTGAATAAACCTGCTGGAATTGCAATACATCCATCAGTTTTGCATTACTCTGATTCTTTGTGTAATGGTATAAGATTCTATTTTGATAAAATTGGTTTAAAGAAAAAAATAAGGCCTGTTAATAGGCTTGACCTAAACACATCAGGCTTAGTTGTATTTGCAAAATGTGAGTATATTCAAGAATGTTTAATTAATCAAATGAAAAATAATCAATTTAAGAAAGAATATTTAGCCGTTTGTAACGGAATTTTTGACAAAAAATCTGGTACAATTAATTTACCAATTGCGCGAAAAGAAAATAGTATTATTGAAAGATGCATTTCCGAAAATGGTCAAACTGCCATAACTCATTATACAGTTTTAAAAGAGTTTGATAATTATTCTTTAGTTAAGTGTTCTTTGGAGACTGGTAGGACACATCAAATTAGAGTTCATATGTCTGCTATTGGTCATCCTTTGCTTGGTGATAGTTTATATGGTTCTATTTCTGATTTAATTAATAGACAGGCTTTACATTGCTTTAATCTGCAATTTATTCATCCTGTTTATAATAATGATTTGAATTTTTGGGGTGATTTACCTAATGATTTTAAAATTTTTGATTTTTAATAAAAAAAGAGCAAATCTGTAAGCCGGGTTCTGTCTTTTAAAATAGTCATTTATCTAGGACATATATTGCTATATGCCTCAAGCCACGCAATTCAAGAAGGCGTCGAGCAGACTTAATCTTCTTTGTTAGGTGTTGCTCCAGATGGGGTTTACACAGCATTCTATGTCACCATAGAACCGGTGAGCTCTTACCTCGCCTTTTCATCCTTACCCATACGGGCGGTTATTTTCTGTTGCACTTTCCTTATGGTTACCCACACTAGACGTTATCTAGCATCATTGCTCTATGGAGCCCGGACTTTCCTCTCGTAGTTCCTTTCGGAAGTTACCAGCGACTATTCAATTTACTCTTTGAAAATTATATCACACATTTTCTAATTCTTCCAGTAAATTTTTATATTTTATTAAAAAAATTTCTTTTTCTTTTAAATTAACAGCATTTTGAAGTTCTTCAATCATCATATATGCCTTATTAACATTATATCTATTGATATTTTGGTCATCATTTTTTTCATTGCTTTTGCCTGTATCCTTATCATTTAAATTTTTCACATCCACACTTATTCTTGCAAAGTTTTGTGTAGCACTGTTTATTGAGTCTGTCACACTTTCCCAGTCTTCATTATCCAAAATACTATATGCTTTAAATACATCATTTTTTGTTTTTATCACAATTCCATCTTTTTTATGTGTAGAAAAATCATCCATAAATCCAGCCAAAAAGTTATACAATTCAGACAATTCTTTTAATGTTTCTTGTTTATTTTCTTCCTTTACCGCTTTTACCAATTTATCATATTCGTTAGTAAATTTTGCAATATTTTCTTTACTATTAACTGTTTGATGTAAATCTACAGTTATTGAATATAATATTGTATATATTTTTTCTACATCATTTTTTATTTGATTCCAATCAGGCTCCGAATTTTGTGTAAGTATTCCTTCTTTTTTTAATTGATATTGTTTATTTTTAGTTTTTTCCTGTTCAGAAGATGAATCTTCTTTACCTGTTTCACTACTGGAATTTTTATCAGAACCCCCTCCAGAACTTTGCCCAGATTCTTGTCCTAATTCCTGACTTGATTTCTTTTCTTCAATATCCGTAGATAGAATTGTATAATTTTCAAACTTTATATTATTAACCTCATTAAATAAGTTTGTAAATTCTTTTTCTAAATATTTTATATCCGCAAAAGATTTTTCTTTTATATCATCATCTTGATTATTTTTAGCAAACACTTTATAAATACAAAAAGAAAGTATAATAATTATTAATATAAGTGCACTATATGCTAATTTTCTAAATTTTTTCAAATTATTCCTCCTATTTAATTTTATCTTTTATTTTATTATGTACGTTTTGATACAAACTATTCCAATTTTGGTTTTATGTATATTTTTTCTTTTACGAATTATACTAAAAGAAAGTACAATTATTTTTAGAATTGGAGAAAAGTATGATTTCTGTAAATTTATATAGTAATAGTTCCAAAGAATTAGAAGAATTTTTAAGTTCATTTTATAGTTCTTCTTTTAAACTAAATAATGTTTTATCATGGGAACATTCATATGATAATCCTATTGAAATTGCTGACATTATCGGTGTGTATGCAGATAATTTTAATGATTTTAAAATTATGATGTGGGTTTGTTTGGATAAAGGGGTATATATCCATGTTACTAATGAAAACGCTGATAATTTAATAAAATATTTATTTGAAAGATATCCATATTAAAAAAGAATTTCTAATAGCTTCTTACTATAGAAATTCTTTTATATTTTTAAAATTGGTTATTCATCTAATTTTGGATCTGATTCTACTGTAACTGTTTTTTCTAAATTTGTTTTTTCTTCGTTAGATTCATTATTATCATTTTTTCCATCAAATGGATTATTATTTTCTTCTATTACTTCAACTTCTTTAGCTGGTTCTTCTTTAATTTCTTCTTGTTTTGTTCCACATTTTGGGCAAAATTTTACATCTTTTTCTATTTCTGCAAAACAGTTTGGACATTGTCTTTTATCTTTTAATTCAAGACATTGTTTTAAATTTGAATCAATTTCATCACTTAAAACATCTATTTTTGTACATTTTTCTTCGATTTCCTTTGAAATATCATATTCACCATCTCTTGTGTGTTTTTGATAAACGCACTCTCCTATTTCTTTGTATATATCATTTATTTGTGATTTTAATTCTGATATTTTCATTCTTAATTTAGCCTCTTTTGCTAATTTTCCTGTTTTGTCTGCTGTAACTTTGTATGCTTCACTTGCTTTTTTACCTAATTTATCAAAAAATTCCATTTTTATTCCTCCATTCAAATATATAAATATTATTTCAATTTTTTATAATTTTATTCTCAATTTTATCATTGTGTTAATAATTATTTTTTGAATTTTATTCCATTTTTTTGTCTCTTGTCATTAAGTTCTTAACAGCTTCTTGTGGATCAAGATTTTCATACAAAACTTTATAAACTGTTTCAACTATTGGCATTTCAATATTATGTAATTTTCCAAGTTCATATGCAACATCAATATTATCAATACTTTCAATTACCATTCCAACTTCTTTTTTAGTCTCCTCAAGTGATTTTCCTTGTCCTATTAAGTATCCAGCTTTCCTATTTCTACTATGTTCACTCAAACAAGTTACTATTAAATCTCCAAGACCACTTAAACCATAAAAAGTTTCTTCTTTTCCGCCAAGTTCAACACCTAAGCGTACGATTTCTTTTAGCCCTCTTGTTATTAATGCTGCAAAACTGTTGTCTCCCAAACCAATTCCGGCTGCTGCCCCTGAGCAAAATGCAATTATATTTTTTAACGCTCCACCAAGTTCTACACCTTTTACATCATTTGATGTATATATCCTCATTTTTTCTGACATAAATGCATCTTGTACCATTTTTAAAATATTTTGATGTTTTGATGCAATTACAAGTGCTGTTGGTATTGCTATTGAAACTTCTTCTGCATGACTTGGTCCAGATAATGCACCAACTTTTGCTGTTGGCATTTCTTCTAAAATAACTTCGTCCAATGTTTCTAATGTTTCTTTTTCAAAACCTTTTGAACATATTATTATTGGTTTATTTCCAACATACTCTTTATATTTTTTAAATGTACTTCTTGTAAATTTTGATGGTGTAACATGTAAAATCATTTTACTATCTTTAATTACTTCTCCAAAATCGGTTGAACATATAATGTTCTCTGGTAATTCAACACCAGGTAAAAATTTGCATTTTCTTTCATTATTTATTAAGTCTCTTTCTTCTTCCATAAAAGACCATATCTTTACATTATTACCTACATTTGCTAGATGTACTGCCAAGGCAACTCCCCAGCTTCCACTTCCTATTATTGCAATATTCATAAATTCATATTACCTCCTTTATCTTATGTGCCCTCAAATGGACATTTATTTTGTATTTTTAAAGCTTAATTTGTTTTCTGTTCCATTTAAAATTCTTTTTATATTACTTCTATGATTATATAAAACAATTATAGCTAATATTACACTATAAACAAAATAAACTCTACCGCTTTTGCCATCTGTTAAAACAGTATAATGTTGATTTATGAATAATGTTAATACAGGAAATAGAACTGCTGCTGCACATGAACCCAATGATACCATTCTTGTTAGTGCCATTAAAACAACTGCAAATACTAAACAAATTAAGCCTATTTGCCAGTTACTCATAAGTAAAACTCCAAGTGATGTTGCTACACCCTTTCCACCTTTAAATCCAAAAAATACTGGAAATGTATGTCCTAAAACAACTGCAATTCCTGCTATTTGTAGAAGTAATTCTCTATCTAGATTTTTTGCAATATTTCCTACAATTATTGCAATTACTATAGAAACAACTCCTTTTAAAATATCGCATATTAATGTAATTGCCGCTGCTTTTTTTCCAACAGAACGCAACATGTTCGTTGTTCCTGCATTTCCACTTCCTTTTTCTCTTACATCAAATCCTGCCATTTTTTTGCTTATTAATACTGAAAAATTTATGCTACCTATTAGGTATGCTATTACTGCTACTATTATGTATGCTGCCATTTTTATACCTCCTTTTCACCTTTTTCTCTAACTATAATTCTAACCGGTGTACCTTCTAATCCAAACTCTTTTCTTATTTGATTAACCAAATATCTTTGATAAGAAAAATGGAATAATTGTTTATTATTAACAAAAATAACAAATGTTGGTGGCTTTGTAGAAGCCTGTGTTCCATAATAAATTTTTAATCTTCTTCCCTTATCTGTTGGCGGTTGAACAATTGCTATTGCTTCATTTATTACTTGATTTAATACTGATGTTGATACTCTTAATGCATTTTGTTTTGCAACATTATTTATCATGTCGAATAATTTATCAACTCTTTGTCCAGTTTTTGCAGATATAAAAATCATTGGTGCATATGATAAATATGATAATTTTTCATAAACTTCTTTTTTATATTTTTCTAA
>CAKPJK010000001.1 GCA_934162615.1 uncultured Clostridia bacterium | reverse complement strand
GCCTTAAAATTGATTTTCGTAAGTTTAAATTATAATAATTAAAATACATATAAATTAAAAACCAAACATTAAAATTTGCAATTAACAAATGTTCGTTTTAAAAAATTCTATAAATTTAAAATTAAAAATAAAATTAAAAAAATATTATATTTTAAATTTTATTTTTAAAATTATAAATCAGAAATTCAAATTCTATTTTGTAAAAACTTTGCACAAAATTTTTCTATATATTTTTTTACTTTTTTATATATAAAATATTTATATTAAATATAAATATACAACATTAAAAATATGGCTATCCCCCCTACTCTATGCATTTTTATTCAAATTAGAAAAAATTAGCATATTTTAAATTAGTTAATTGTTATAATTTGTGCGATAACTTGTAATTTGGTTCTTACTTATTCCAAGTCATTGTGTATTCTATTTCAGCTGTATCTTTATCTATATTTTCGCTTATAATTATAAAATTATTCTTTTTATAAAAATTGATAGCATTTATATTTTTCTTATATACACTTAATGTCAAATTATCTCTGTTTTCTTTTACTTTATTCAATAAAGATGTTCCTATTCCTTTACATTGATTATTTGTATCAATAAAAATTCCTTCAATATAATTCTCATTTATTCCTATAAATCCTACAATATTTTCTTTTAAAACATAAACATATATTTCTGCATTTGGTAGAATTTCTTTTACATAATTATAATTATTTTTCCAATATTCTTTTGATATAAATTTATGAGCTTTTATATTTTCATTTTTCCATATTTGCATTACAGGATTTATATCATTTTTTTCAAATTTTCTTATCATTTATTTCTCCTATAACTTGTAATTTTGCATTATGATTTGTTCTTCCATATCTTTTCTTTTATAAATATTCTTAATTCAAATCCTAACATAAATAGTGTAGCTATTAAAAAACCAATCATCAGAATTTTATGTGCAAAATGAAAATATCCAATATAACTGATAATCGCAATAAGATATATGATTACTAATATATGCCATTTCTTTGAAGCACTATCTAATATAATTTTTGTTTTTAATTTTTTATCATTCTTAATTAAATCATCTAAACTAATTTCAAACACTTCACTAATTGTTATTAAATTTTGTATATCTGGATAACCTCTATCACTTTCCCATTTTGCAACAGCATTTCTCGAAATAAATATTTTTTCTGCAAACTGCTCTTGTGTCAAATTCTGCATTTTTCTAATCTCTTTGATTTTTTCACTAAATTTCATTATATACAACTCCTTTCTTACAAAGATTGTATTATAAGTTTTTCTTTAATTAAATACACTATTATAAACTTCTCTGTTACTTTTGGTAACAATTCGTAAAAATTGCTATTCGTTTAGTAAAATATAAATTTTAATATATTGTTCCTTTTTCTTCTTTATATTTTTCAAATGTTTTAATACACTCGTCCCTATCTAAATGAGTTAAATGTATTAACTCATTGTTAGTTCCCTTTAAATAATCATAAATAATATCATCTCTAAAACCTATCTCCCCTGCATCCTCTTTTGTGCAACCATAATATACTTCTTTGATATTTGCCCATATTATTGCAGATAGACACATTGGGCATGGCTCACAAGATGTATATAAGATGCAATTTGATAAATCATATGTGTTTAGTTTTTTGCAGGCTTCTCTTATTGCTACAACTTCTGCATGAGCCGTTGGGTCATTGTTTTTTAATACTCTGTTATTCCCATTTGCAATTATGTTACCTTCTTTATCTGTTATTACGGCTCCAAATGGTCCACCTTCTTTGTTTTTTATTCCATTGTCTGCATTTTCTTTTGCAATTTTCATGTATTTATTCATTTTGTTTTCTCCTTTTGTTTTTTGAATTTTTTGTTTAATGACTTTCAACGAATTCGTTCTTATTATATCCTATTTTGATAATTATCTCAATAGATTAATAGGAAATCTAAGAAATTTCGGATTTTATGATTACAATTCACAGTCCGTAAAATTGTAATTTGTGTTTTACTTATTCTTTAATATTTCTAAATAATTATCTGCTTATTCTCTTGTTTTAAAAATAATGATATTTTTATTCATTTTGTATTTTTCTAGCAATTCATATAATTGAACCATTTTCTTTAAGGGCATTCCATAAATCATCATCTTCAAATTCATTATCTGGCTCAAAATGTTTTAATAATATATCTAAATTTTTCCTTACAAAATCACATATTTTATCAAAAGCTTCTTTTGAAAGTTTATTTTCTCCTATAATCACTCTTGGATTTTCTTCTAATGTAATGCTAAATGTATCTCCATATTTATTTTCATTATTTGCAACACGAATTCTAGGTAAATCATTATGAACACGTACATTACTACTTTTAGACCTATTCTTTTCTGGATATATGTTAGTTTTTAATCCTGTTTTGCGTACAGTAAGAGCTGTAGAATACCATCCCCAATTATCACAATTATCAAAAGTTGCTTCCTCAAAAGTATTGATATTTAATGGCGTTTTTCCAACTTTAATTTCATTCCAATAATCTCTTTTTGATATTTCTAAATCTCCTTTTACAATTCTACTTAATAAATTATATTCTGAATCTTCTTCAATTACTCCATTATATTTTTCTATGTCTTTTTCAAAGTATTCAAATGTAAACAATTCTTTATTTTTCCATTGATTGTTACTCATCTTATAGAAGGAAATTAAGGCATATTTATTTTCAAAATATTTTTCTCCATTAAATTTTCTTGGTAGCCATCGCACAACATATATTCTATCTGTATTGTCGTCTATATAACCTTCACCTTTTTCTAAATTATGCTTTAACTTTACAATATCTCCAATTTTAAATTTTTCACTTGCCTCTTCTTCTAAATCTTCTGGATATAATTCAATACTATGTTTTGTATCTGTCAAACTATTTTTATATCGATATTCATACATCATATATAAAATATTTCCTGCATAATTTAAATGATATACCTTATGTGTAGGTTCTAATTTATTATATTCTTCTTTATGATAAGCATCATAATCAATATCAAAGTTTTCTGCATATTCTAAATCATCTATTCCGTATTATATTAAAAATATAATCAACTTGTTTATTTTTTAAAATCTCTTCAAATATTTTATTTTGATTTGTTTCTATATCTTTCATGGTTGTTTTTAAGTGTTTCAATCCCTCTTTTTTAGCTTGTTCAAAACTGCTATATACATTGGAATAGTAACTTGTATCAAATACAATATCACAATCTAATAAAGTAAATACGCTTACTTCTACTAAATATAGTTTCATTTTTTGTTTCTCCCTATTTTTTAGTATGATAACAATATTAATCCATCAATATTATAATTCTTATATCTTTCTTTTCTTTTAAATCTCTACTTTTGGCAATAATCTCTTGCACCCCATTTTCTAATGTATCATCTATATAAATTTCTTTTTCCGAAAGTGTTTTTATTATTTTTGTAAGTCCATCCCATTCTTCACTATTTATTTGTCCTTTTTCTATTTTGCTATAATCAATATTTGAATCATTAGACAAGATTTTATTTATAATTTGTTTTTTATTTACCCTTGAACTAAAAATTGCAATTGGATTATTTATTTTTTGTAACACATTAGAAATGACTTCTAAAGCTACGTCTTTTGTATAATTCTTTAAATTTAATATAATTAATTCTTCTCTATCTGACTTTTTTATACTGTCATCTATGTTTGAGATTTCTGTTAAAATTTTATTGACATCACTAATTTCTTTTATTTTCATTGTAATTTCTCTCCTTCTCTATATGCTTGTTTCTATTTTAATAACTTCCCATTTTCTATTAAATGTCACTTTACAATAAGCATATTCATTAGAAAAATAATGTTTTTCTATTATTATTTGTATATCTACATATTGATTTGGATATTTTATTGGTAGTTCTTTTTTTAATGCTTCTATTGTCTCTTCAATTGTCATATAACCATTTCTGTTTAAAATATTCAACTCTTCTTCTATAAAACATATTCTATAAAAATATACTGAATTAGGAATATCAACAAAGTCAAAATCAAGCATTTCATTATTATCTTTCATAAACTCTTCTACTGCTTTCTTTTCTCTTGCGAAATCCACTTTATTTGATTGTTCTTTTTCTCTTTTTAGAAGATATTTATCAGAAGCAAGTTCAAATTCTGAATCTATAATTGCTATTTCAAAGGGCATATCCATCATCAAATAAATCGTATCTTCTGTTATTCTTTTACAAATATACACATCTGTATTTGATGTGCCTATATCTGTATATTTGTAAAAAACATTATATTTATCATATTGCTTTAAATCTTGGTCCAATAAAAATAGGTCTTGAATGCATATATGTTGTTTATTATCTATTAATTTTGTAATCGTTTCTCTTTCTTTTATTGGTATTCTGCCTTCTGGATCATAGTCATATTCTAATAACTTATTATCACAATATTCTTTATTTAATTCTAATCTAAATTTTAATACACTCTTTTCATTAAACCTACCACCTGTCAAAATGGTATCTATTTCAAATTTCCTGATTGCTTTTCTTTCTATGATTGCAGTGTCTAAGTTTGAAAACCATAAAGCTAAATGTTCAAACTTCTTACTTTTCAATATATCTTGATTTATTTTTTGCATTACATAACTCATTTTCTATACATCCCTTCTTTATTTTTTATCCACCGAATCCTATTCTTTTTTTATTCTCTACAGTTTTAATTTTATCTACCACATTTTTTATGTCTTGTGGTATTATTGTATATAAATCATCACTATCTTTTTCTTTGATTCGCACAGCTTGTTCAAATTTTATCTTTTCTACTAGATTTCTTACTAAACGACCATTTCCAAAATTTTCTTTTTTTAATTTTACTTCGTTTTCAAAATACTGGGTTACAATTTCTTTACAACCTTTTTCTAATTTAAGAAATTGTTCTTTAAGTTGTTCTAAAAATATCTCATATAATTCTTCTACATTATAATCTGGAAAATCTATAAAAAATTGTATTCTGCTTTTGAAACCTGAATTCGCACTAATCAGTCTTTCCATTTCTTCTGGATAACCTGCTAATATAACACACAAATCTTCTCTATGATTTTCCATTTCTTTTATTAATGTTGCTATACATTCATAGCCATAGTCATTCCTTCGTCCATCTGAGCCTTGTATTAGTGAATATGCTTCATCTATAAACAATACACCACCTATTGCTTGCTCAATAACCTTTTTTGTTTTTGCTGCTGTATGTCCTACATATTCACCAATTAAGTCTTCTCGACCAACTTCTACAAAAATTTTTTTAGTGCTTAATATTTCATTTTCTGCAAATATATCGCCGATTATTCTTGCTACAGTAGATTTTCCTGTACCAGGATTTCCACTCATACACATGTGTAGCATAGTTCTTCCTTGCCCGCCTCGTTCAAAATCTACTTCAACGTAGCTTAATATTTTCTTTATTTGTTCTTTTACATCATTTAATCCAATTAAAGAATTTAATTGGCGTAATCCATGTTCGGATTTTTTTTCTGTTTTAGGATTATCCCATTTAAACAATATATCGTCTAAATCAAAACAATCTGTATTTATTTCTTTTAATTCTCGTTTATTGGCTTTAATACAAGCTCTAATAAGTGTTTTATCCAATTCTATCATTGAATTTTTTGCAATAGATTTTATTATCCAATCTTCTAAATTTATTTTTAAACCATTTTGTTTTGCTACATTGTTTATATATTGTATCTTTTCTTCTTGCGTAGGCTCTATTATATTTAGTTCCCAATAAAAGTTTCTTTGTAACATTTCTAGTGTGTTATCTTTATCTCTTTTTGACATTAATTTTGAATCTTTTATTATAACAACAAATATGCAATTTGGATTCTTTTTAATGATTGATTCTAATTTTCTATCAATCTTATTTTCATCATCTATAATATAAAGTTTATTTTTCTCAAATCCAGTATTTTTTAAAGTATATAAATCAGTAATAATTGTTATTTTATCATCTTTTATTATGTCTTCTTTTATCAATATTTTACTAATTATCTCAACTTCTTTTTCATAATCTTTAGAATCGTTATCACAGAACAGTATAATATTATCATTTCCTATATTTATCTTATTTTCTTTTTTTAGTCTAATATATTCTACATACTCTTTTAGTTTATTTCTAAAAAAAGTTACACCATAACACTTATCTAAACTTTTTAAAATATCTTCTGTAGTTTCTTCTTTCTTTATTATACTATGTTTTTCTAAATTTTCCATTTTAATTCCAATTCCCTTCACAATTTTAAAAAATCCTATCTACATTATTAGTATATAGGATTTTTTATTCATTGTAAAATGCATTGGTCATATTATGTATTTATGTTACATTTAATTCTATTTAATATCTTTTTAGTATTTCTTTTAAATTATTTTTTAATTCTTCTCGAATTGATGTTGGTTCTAAAACTTCCACATAATTCAAATATTGCATAATCCACATTTTTAGTCCTTTAGGACAAACATATAATTTCACTTTAAAATGATTATCATCTATTTTTTGAATTTCTATATTGGTTCCGAATTTTTCTATTACAGCATCTAATATTAACATATCACATTTTAACTCTATTACTTCTCTCTCTCCACCAAACATATATACAGAACTTTGTACAAAATCTTTAATTGATTGATTAGTTTTAACATTTGGTATTTCAGTTGATTTAATATTTTTAATTCTATCTAATCTAAAATATGATAATTCATTAAATTTTTCGTTATATGCTATTAAGTAATAAAATTCATTTTCGCAAAAAATAGCATATGGGCTTACTCTTTTTGTTGTTTCTAGTTTTAATTTTTTATTTAGATCATATCTATAATATTCAATTTTAACTTTTGTTTTAGATTTTATACTATTAGATAATACTTCTATGTTATTTAATACATCTTTATTTATTGTCTTTATATTTTTGCTATATACTTCTGTTTTTTCTGTTTCATTAATTGTTTTTTGTTCATATATACTTAATAAACCTTTTAATTTTTCTTCTATTTCAACTGAAAATGTTTCTTCCATAAATTTTGAATAATGTAGTAAATCTATTATCATTTTTATTTCACTAAACTCAAAATCTTTTGTTCTTAAATAATAACCTCGTCTATTTTCTTTAAATGTTTCTATATCTATGTCTAATTTTTCTATTAGCACTCTTATGTTTCTTCTTACTGTTCTATCTTCTATTTCTTCATCAAATTCTTTTTTTACATATTTTATAATATCTTTTACACTTAAAATATGATCTACATCTGAATACTTTTTTAGAACATCATAAATATAAATTATATTTCCTAAATTTGTATGTAGTACATCTTTCATTTATTTTTCCTCTTTTATTGTAATTATTATATACCATAATGTTTCTTGTTTTCTATTCCTCTAGTAACAATTATCCAAATACAGAATCAATCTTTTTGCAGTATTCTTTATCTATACTTTCTAATCTATTTATTATCTTTTCTATAGATTGATTTATAAATTTCTCATTAGTAAAATTATATTTTTCTTTATATTCTATTAACTTATTTTTTTCATAATCATAAGCCTTTAGTTTTTCTTTTTTTCCTATATTAATTTCTTTATTCAACTTTTCTAATTCCATATCTTTAATATTATCCTCAATATGTAATGCTATCTTTAATTCTACATTATCAAAGCCTAATATATTATTTTTTTCCATAAGTTCAACTTCATAATGTATACCATTAAAATATCCATTTTTATTTTCATTTTTCCAAGTAGCTTTACCTATTTGAATCAAAGTATCATTATTTTTTTTATTGATTTCATATCCATTATCTCTATTAAATAAGTTTTCTATTTCTGTTACTATTTTTTGAACTAACATTTTATTATTCTCACTATATTGTTCTTCTATAGATTTTATTTCTTCTCTATAATTGATATAAGTTTTTATAGCTATATTACTCAAATCAAATTCTTCTTCTTTCATATAATTTTTCATCATTCTTTCTAACTCCTCTAAATATTTATATTTATATATTTCTTTACCGTTATAGTCATCTTTATTTATTTTACACATTTGTAAAAATAATTGACTATATGTAAGTGGTATAAAATTCTCCTCGCTAGGTTTTGACTTGTTATAATTTGGTTTTAAATAAATAAAAATTACATTAATTTTGCCTGATGTTAATTCTTTTTCTGCTTCTTTCTTCTTTTTCATTATATAATTATAATAATTTCTTGTTTGTGTTCCATTTTCCATTGAATTTATTTTATTCTCTACTATAATCCATGTATTCGAATATTTAATTAGCACATCTATTCTTTTATTATCATCAATGACTTTCTCTCTTTCTATACTAATAAATTTTTGTTTATTAATTGTATCTTTACATTCTTTTATATTGTTAATCCATTTTGTTTTAATATCTTCATTCTGAATATTACTTTTAGATATATCTAACGAATTTATTAGAGAAAATATAGGCTTGTTTCCCATTCCATTTATTTCTGGATTAAATATAAATGTAAGCCAATCAGATATGAAATTTTCATCATAGTGACTTTTATTTAAAATATCAAGAATTGTAATTTCGGATCCTTTTACATCTATTTTTTTCAAATTTTCTATTAATTCTTTCATGCTTTCCATTTTTAACCTTCTTTCAATAATCATATACATACCTTTATTCGCTTATATTTCTTTCAATTTTTCCCATATTTTAACCATTGCATAAGTATCTAATTTGCAATAAACTAAAAGTCCTTGTCTTATTTTTTCTTGTTCCTCTTTTGTTTTTTGCTCAAGTGTTGCAAATACACTCATTGCCTCTCCACCATTATTTTTGAATCTTTTAACATTAATGTTATATCCTTTTATTAGATATTCTTTTATCAATTTATTTGCCCATATTCTAAATTGTGTACCTCGAACTGATCGCACTCTATATCCAACTGATATAATTAAATCCAAATTATAAAATTTTGTTTTATAATTTTTTCCATCTTTAGCAGTTGTCAAGCATTCCTTGACAACTGAATTTTCTCCTAGTTCTTTTTCTTCAAATATATTCTTTATATGTAAACTTATGTTTTGTTTCGTAGTATCAAATAATTCAGCCATTGAGTTTTGAGTAAGCCATACATTTTCATCTTCTAATCTTACTTCAATATCAACTTGTCCATCGTCTGTTGTATACATTATAAATTTATTTCGTTCATCTAATTCATTAAGTAAAACTCCCTTCAAAGTTTATTTTCTATCTGATTACCATTTAAATATCTATCATAATTTTACGCAAAACGTTTGTTTTTGTCAATAGTTAAAAATAAATTTCAAAGTTTTTTTCAAACTCTGAAATTTAAACAATTGTATTGATTACACAATTTTAATTTTTTATACAAAAAGTAGCATACAATGGTATTGATTTAATACCATTCGCAAATCCAAAATTCTTACTAGAAATTCTAATAGAATATTTTGGATTATACCTCTTTACATATACATTCAAACTTTTACTACTTACATTATCATTTGCTTTAACCTCTATTGGAATGATTCCATCATCATTATATATAATAAAGTCAACTTCTGCAGCATTTCCAGATTCCCAATACATTAACACATGCTTATTAACTAATAATTGCGTAGCAACATAATTTTCCGCAATAATTCCTTTATATTGTAATAAATTATCTAATATAATATCTTTATATTTTATTTGTAGCATATTAGTTAGAATACCTACATCACTCAAATATAATTTAAAATGGTCAGGTATAATAAACCCGTAGTGGTGGAATTTCAACTTTTCCTAATAAATTACTTTTTTGTACCATCGTACTTGATAATAACCAATTTAATGATGATTCATAATCTCTTTTTCTTGCATTTGAATCTATTTTTCCATATTGAAATTTATTACTCATATTTCCTAATTGTGCTGGAACAGACTTATATATATTCTCTATCTTTACTGTTTCTGCTTTATTTTCTACATATTTTGTCATATCATTTAAATATGCTTCTATAATATCACTAATTATTGTACTATCAAATTTTAAAATGTCTTTGTTATTTGTAACTAGATTTTTTACTGCTTCTGGCATACCTCCTACGCACAAATATAATTTATATAATTCTAAAGCCTTTCTATGTAATACATCACTCATTGGTTCTAAATTCGTATAACATTTTTTTATTTCATTTATTAATTCTTCATTGCCATTTGCTAATAAAAATTCTTCAAAATCCATTGGATACATATTGATAATCTTAACTTTTCCTACTGGAAATGCTTTTTTCATTCGTTTTAATTTTACTCCTAGCAGGCTTCCTGCACATATTATTTTATATGGTTCACTTGATTCATTAAAATATTTTAAAGAACTTATTATTTCTTCGCTTTCCTGTACTTCATCAAAAAATATTATTGTATTCTTTAGATCAATGTCTTTGTCCAAATATATTTTCATTCGTTTAAATTTTTCTTCTGTACTTATTTCTTCATCAAATATTTTTATTATTTCAGTTTGTTCAAACAGGTTTATATATATATAATTTTTGAACTTTTCTTTACAAAATTCCTTTATTATATATGTTTTTCCAATTTGTCTCGCTCCTATTACCATTAATGGTTTTTGCATACCATTTTCTTTCCATTCTAGTAATTCATCATATATTTTTCTTTTCATAGAATCACCTCTTATATTAATATTCTATATGTTTTTGATTTGTTTGTCAACATTTTTTCACGTTTTTTATAGATGTTTTTTCAAAAATTTCACGTTTTTTATAGATAGTTATATGAAAAATTTCACGTTTTTTATATTTTATTGTTCACATTTTTCATTTTTAAAAATTACAATTCAACCAAAAAAGCCAATAAATACTGTTTATAAACAATATCTATTGACTTTTTTTATTTTCTATTATTCATCTTCACCTTTTAATCTTTCTGCTCTATCTGCAGCAATTAAATTATCAATCATTTCATCAATATCACCATTCAAAAAATTTTCCATTTGATAAATACTCATACCAATTCTATGATCTGTAATTCTACCTTGAGGATAATTATAAGTTCTAATTTTCTCACTTCTATCACCAGAACCAACTTGAGATTTTCTAGCACTAGAAATTTCATTATCTTGTTTTTGTTTTTCCATCTCATATAATTTAGTTCTAAGCATTCTCATAGCATTATCCCTATTTTGGAATTGAGACCTTTCAGTTTGACACTCAACAACGATACCTGTTGGTTCATGTATAAGTCTTACTGCAGATGATGTTTTGTTTATATGTTGTCCACCAGCACCTGAAGAACGGAAAACCTCCATTTTAATGTCTGCTGGATTTATTTCAATTTCTACATCTTCAACAACTGGAAGCACTGCAACAGTTGCAGTTGATGTATGAATTCTACCACTGCTTTCTGTATCTGGAACTCTTTGTACTCTGTGAACTCCACTTTCAAATTTAAGTCTACTATAAACCCCTTTTCCAGTAACCATAAATGTTATTTCTTTATAACCACCAAGTCCTGTTTCGTTTTCGTTTAAAACTTCCATTTTCCAGTGTTTTCTTTCTGCATACATTGTGTACATTCTAAATAATGTTCCAGCAAATAATGCGGCTTCTTCTCCACCAGCTCCTGCTCTTATTTCACAAATGATGTTTTTATCATCGTCTGGGTCTTTTGGAATTAATAAGAATTTTAATTCTTCTTCTAATTTTGGTAATTTTTCTTTATTATCATAATATTCCATTTCTGCTAATTCTTTTAATTCTTTGTCTTCCATCATTTCTTTTGCTTCGTCCATTGCCTGTTTTGCTTTTTTGTATTCTCTAAATTTTAAAACTATATCTTCTATACTTGCATGTTCTTTCATTAATTTTTGCCATTCTGATTGGTTTGATATTACTTCTGGGTCACTAATCATTTTTGTTAATTCTTCATATCTTTTTTCTACTGCTTCCAATTTTTCAAACATAAATATTCTCCCTTCACTGTGTTTTGCTCTGTTCGTCGACAGACAAATCTTGGATTTTCCGTGAATCACTATCCAAAATTTTATCAGACAAATCTTTGGCTTTTCTGTGCATCTCCATATAAAATTTTTTCAAGTTTTATACCCTTTTGGTATTATACTACAAATTTAAGAATTTTACAACTCTATGTAGTTATAATCAATATTTTTATTTTCTAAAATATTTTTTTCCCTATTTGTACATGTAAAAATAATAATCTGTCTATTACTAAATTTTATATTCAAATATTCCAAAATATTTTTTAATCTTTCATCATCATAAAATGCAAAAGCCTCATCCAAGAAAATTGGAACAGTCTCATCAGAAAGTTCATTAATCATAGAAAGTCTTAATGATAAATATAATTGGTCAATAGTTCCAATGCTAAATCTATTTACCGGAATATAATCTCCATTTTGTAATTCAACAATTAAACCTTCTTCTTCATTAAACATTACTTTGTTATATTTACCATCTGTTATGCTAGAGATATTATGAGATAAATTCTCTGTAAACTTAGGGGTTACTGAATTTTTCATTTTTTCATATGAATTGCTTAAAATGTTTTTTGCTAAATTCATACTCATATTTAATTTTTGCAAGGTTAACATTTTCTCATTATTGTTAACTAATTCTTCTTCAATTTTTGATAAATTATCTAACTGTGGTTCTATATTTTTTTTGTCTAAATTTAAAGTATGCAATTTTAATTTTTTATTATTTATTTCATTTTGAATTTTTTCAATTTCAAAATTTATTTTTTCTAAATTATTAAAATCTAAAAAATTATTTATTTTATTTTTTTCTATTTTATTTAAATATTTATTTTTTATTTTTTCTTTTTCTAAATTATTTTTTAAATTTAAATTATTTTTTATTTTATTTAATTCTTCACTATTATTTTTTTGATTATTTTCTATTAATTTTTTTTCATTTTCTAAATTAATTAATTGTAAATTAATTTCATTAAATTTATTTTTTTCTATTTTTTCATTATTTTTTATTTTATTTTTTTCTTTATTTATTAAAAATATATAAAAAATTAAAAACATTGGTACTGTAAGAAGAAAAATATATTTAAAAATATTATTTTTAATAAAAATAAATTGTAAAATATTAATTAAAATTATTAAAATAAAAATAATATTTAATTTTTTAATTAATTTATTTTTATTATTTTTTATTTTATTTTTATTTATTTTTTTATTTTTATTTTTTAAATTATTTTCCAAATTATTATTTAAATATTTTTCTAAAATATTTTTATTATTTATTTTTAATTCATTTATTTTTTTATTTACAGAATTTATTTTTTCTAAATTTTCATTTTCAATATTTTCTTTTATTTTTATTTTTTCATTTTCAATTTTTTCATTTTCTTTTTGCAACTTAATTTCTTTTAGAAAATTATTTTCATTTTCCAAATTTAAAATTTCATCTTTTAAATCATTTTCTTGTTCTTCATATTCATATTTATAATTTTTAAATTTTTCTAGATTTTCCTTTTCTGCATTTAATTCTTGTAATTTTCTTGCAACTATGTTAATTGGCTTTTCCCTAGATCTTTCAGTTCCTACCTCATCTAATTGCCTTCTATTTATTCTGTCAATTACCCTTTTAAAAGATATACTATCATCACCAGTCTGTGCCAAATTAGCTATTTTTTGAATTAAAAAATTTTGAGCCTGATTTTCTAATTTAACTTCACTTTGATTAATTGCAAGTGTTGACAAAAATAAATCTTCATCTATTTTTGTTTGTTCATAAAAAAATTCATTTCCTTTATTTTTATCAATATTAAATTCTTTGGAAATATCCTCCATATTTTCATTAAATATTTTGGGATTTTTTTTACTAAAATCTCTATATATTTCATATTTTTCTTTATTATCTAATTCATATTCTAACTTTCCAGAAAATTCTTCTCCAGACCAAGGTTTATATTTATCAAAATCTGATACTTCTTTTCCTTTTTTATTTTTTGAAATTCCATATAATGAATTAGTAATAAATTTAATTAATGTAGATTTTCCTGCTTCATTTTGTCCATATATTAAATTTATTCCGTCTTTAAAATTTATTTCTTTTTCTTTTAATTTTCCATACGAATTTATTTTTAATTTATTGATTTTCAAAAAACTTCCTCCTCATCATTTTATTTTTTAAGGTTTGTCCCCCATTCCCGTTTTGAGGGGATTTCAAGGAACGTCCCTAAATCCCTATTGCCTCCATTCCAATTTCAACTGCTTTTTCTATTATCTCTTTTTGTTCTTCAGAAATATTCTCTGCATTTAATTTTTCTAGCATTTCCTTTGCAAATAAACCTTTTAAAGTAGTATCATTTGCTAATTTTTCTAAATCATAGTTTATTTTTGTTTTATCTTTTATCTTGATGACTTTATCATTTGAAATTAATTTATATAATTCATATCTGTCAATTTCAAAATTTCTTTTTCCTGTTAAAATAATTTCAATTAAATTATTTTCTTCAAAATTTATTTCATTTATTTTTTCAATTAATTCTTCTTTTGAAATTATTTCTGTAATATCCAAATCATATAATTTAAATTCAGTTTCATCTAATGGAACAAATTCTAAATTTATTTTTTCTTTTTCTAATTCTCCAACTATCATTCCATGTTTGCCAAGTTCGTCAAATCCTAATGAAGCTGTTGAGCCAGGATATACAATATTTTGATTTTCTTCTTTATTATAATCTAGTTTATGAATATGTCCTAAAGCAACATAGTCAAATCCTTTTTCTTTCAACATCTTTGATGATAAAGGATTATATTCACTATTTTCTATTGCACCACCATCTAATGTTCCATGAATTACTAATATATTTAATTTATTTTTATCTTTTAATTCAACCTTTTCTATTCCACAGTCTTTACAATAAAAATCATCAAATCCATACCCATAAATATTTGCATCTTCACATTCAATTTTTTCTATTTTTGATGTGAATATTTTTACATTTTCATTCCAATAAAATTTATTATAATATGAATTTTTTGTATATGGGTCGTGATTTCCCGGTGATATAAATATTCGAGTTTCTGGAATTTCCTTAAATAAATTATTTATATATTCTATTGTTGATTTTTTTATATATTTTTGTTCATATAAATCCCCTGAAATAAAGAAATATTTTATATTATTTTCTTTTATATATTCTATTACTTTTTTGAACGCTTTTCTTTGTTCTAGTCTTCTTAAATCTCCTAGTCCATCTTTGTCCGAAAGATTTACAAATGGACTGTCAAAGTGCATATCTGCTATGTGTACAAATTTCATCTTTATCACTCCTTACTAATGACATTTATAATATAAATTACTATATAATAAAATCAAAAAAAAAACAAGCGAACAAAACAAATTTTCTCCACTTGTTTTTTATTTATTCATCATCATCTAAAGGTCCAAATAATTCGTCGAACTTAGCCTCTAATTCTTTTTGTAAATCATATGTATCTTCTTCTTCATCTTGTGGAAGAAGTGGTGCATCTGCATCTACTCTCGGATTTAACAAACTGTCTAAAGTTTCATTATCTTCTTGAACCTTACTATCTATACCAGCATCATTTTTTATCACTGGAACAGGTTCTTTTTTATCATCATCTTCAAATAAGTCATCCAAAGATTCAATATTCAAATTCTCGACTTTCTTTTCCTCGTCTTCTTCTACATAAGGATTATAAGGATTATATTTTCTCCATGTTCCTCTGTCAATTTCTCCTATATCATTATGACTAATTTGATATCTTGCCATTTCTTTAGCCATTGAATGTTTGAAATAATAGAATTTTTTTGCTTTTACTGGTTTCAATCCCTTTTCAAAAATTATACATAAATCATTGTCTAATCTTCTTAATTCATCTGGTGTCATAAGTGCTCTAGCCATAACCTGGTCTGATAAACTTTTTCCAGTTCTGTGGTTTTGTTTATCTTTATTTATTGAAATACTATCCCTATCTATTGTTTTTTCTCCCAATTGTTTTGAGAAATATTCAACTGTTTTAAATGAGTTACTTCCTAAAAATACGTGTGTATCACAGTTACCCATAATTGTTTCGTATGATTTTTCATATACTGCTTCTAATTGGTCAATATTTTGTAAAATAACACTAAATGATATTCCTCTACTTCTTGATGTTGATATTTTTTTATCAAAGTCTGGTATTTTTCCTATATTTGCAAACTCGTCAAGTATAAAGTATGTTCTTTCTTTTAGTCTTCCACCATTTTGGTCTGCATAATCATATAATTGTTGTATCATTTGTGAGAAGAATATTGTAAGCAAGAAGTCATATGCAGTATGCGTATCTGATGAAATTACATATACCGCTGTTTTTTTGCTTCCTATTTCTTCAAAATTTATTGTATCTGTTGATGTCAATTCTGCTATTTCTTTTGAGTCAAATTTACCAAGTTTTGATTGCAAAGAACTTAGAATAGAACCATATGTTTTTTCTGGTGCTATTTCTATAGATTTGTAATACATTCTTGCTGGATGATCATATGGTAATTGGCTCATCAAATCTGAAAGTAAGTTGCTTCCACCATTCTTATTTGCTGCCCTTACTAATTCCGCGCAACTTGCTAAGTTTTGCTCTTCTTCTGGTCTTGTTGCTATTAAATAATAGATTAATGCTTTTAATAACATCTCAGCCATATCATCCCAATATGGGTCTGACCCACTATCTGTTTTTTGTCCTTTTACTATTGTATTTGCAATAACGTCAACATCAAGTTCTGATGATATGTGCATTAAAGGGTTATAACCATCACTATATTGAGGTCTTACCAGGTTTAATACTTTGATGTCATATCCTTGCTCTTTTAAATATCCTGCAGTCATATCATATAGTTCACCTTTAGGGTCTGTAAATACATATGACCCTAAGCATTGATGTGCATTTGGTATTGAGTATGATGCAGATTTACCAGATCCTGATCCGTCCAACTACAAGAACGTTTACGTTTCCACGTTTATCAAGTGGTAAATAATTATTTTCTGCAAGTATTATTCCATGATTTCTACTTAATATTTGGTATTGTTCTCCTCTTTGACTCCAATCACTTGAACCATGTTCAATATCTGTATATCTATTTTTAGGAGCAGATTTTGCAAATCCTATAAAATAAATTACTACATATATTAATGAAAATCCTAGCAATGTTGATACAAAATTATGTCCTGCCCCTTCTGCAAATATTCCTGATATGGTTGCAAATGGATTAGTTATATTTATTGGTAATCTATCTATAAATGTTGACATTGATATTTTACCCGCGTCTGTTGTCGCTTGAAATGTTGTATATGAAAATGGCGCAACAAATACTATGACTAATACGAGCCATAGTATTACACATATTATAAAACTTTTTTTATTTTTTCTTATTGCTCCCTCTATTTTGTAATTCATTAAAATCACCTACAATTCTTTGGTATTTCTATCTTTCGTTTTGTTCTAATCCATTTTGTTTTGCTTGTTCCGCTAATATAGATTTATGTAACTTTCTGCGTTCTTTACTTGCACTAATTTTCATAATTTCTCCAGTTGGTAATTGTCTTTTTCCTTCTGAATTAACTATATGATTTTCAGTTTTAGAATCTATAACTGGTACATCTGCTCTAACAATTTCAAGTTCTCCACTTGACTTTATTTTTGTTGCATCACCATTTTTTTGATTCTTATCTAATTTATTTGTAATTGGTGCAATTGCCATTACTGCGATTTCAGTATTTGCTCCCTCTATATTTTTTTCTGGACTTACGTTCATTTAACTTCCTCCCTTAATTTTCTTTTTTGTCCCTGATTTCAAAGGCAAAATAAGATTTATATGGTTTTAATTTACATTTACCTTTAACTTCATTTGTTTTTTCATCAAAATAAAGTGTAGGTTTTACTTCTTCTGTAGTCTCAGGGTCTATAATACAAATAGGCCTTTTTAAGTTTGGTGTATATTTAAAATCTTTAACTTCTTTTTCTTCTTCTGAATATATACTATCACATTTTAGTGGCATTGGCTTTTTACTTATTGAAATTTTATCATCCACCATTATTGCAGTATTAACAACAACTTTATCCTTAGCAAAAGATAAAATCAATAATTCATCTTCATATGTTGGGAAATCCACATAAAAAGTTTTTCTTTTCATATTTCCTCTTAATTCTTCAGTATAATCTAATCTATCAACTGTATATTTAGGATAATCCTTTAAATATTCTTTTGGCGTTTTGTTTATTTGATATATAACAGTATTAACGCCTTCTGGATCAGTTATACTAAAATGTTTTCCTTGCCATGTTTCCATATATTTACACCTCGTTTCTATGTACAATCCATAGTTTATCTTTTGTTACATCACTATCTACAATTATATCTAATTTCAAGACTGTTGTCAATAGTTTTATTTCATTATGTAAAGTTTTAACTATGTTTTAAAATTTTTATTCATTCCTTGGATCAAATGTTGACATATCTTTTAGTTTTTCAAACATTTCTTGTTCATCTAGTTCCAACTTTTTAGGAACCATTATTTTTACTTCTGCAACTAAATCTCCTCTACCACCTTTGCCATCTTTATAGCCTTTACTTGGTATTCTAATTTTTTCACCACTTTGTATTCCCTGTGGTATATATACTTTGGTTTCTCCATCAATTGTTTTTACATCTACTCTGGTTCCCAGTGCTGCTTCCCATGGTGATAATTTTAAATCTGTGCATAAATCACTTCCATATAATTTAAAGACTTTATTATTTTCAATATTTATCTTTATAAGCAAATCTCCATTTTTTCCACCATTTATGCCTTTTTTACCTTGACCAATCAATCTAATTTTTTCACCATTTCTTATTCCTTCTGGTATTTTGACTTCAAATGTTTTCATTTTTCCTTCTATTGTTCTTAACGAAATCTTTTTTTCCAAACCATAAAATGCGTCTTCTAAGCTTACCTGAATTTCTGTATCTATGTTTTCACCTTTTATTGGTTCTTTTTTATTTACTATTTCTTCTTTGTCTATGTCACCCAAAAACATGCTAAATATATTTTTTCCTTTGAATTTTTGATAGTTTTTTGCATTTGTTCTTGAATTCCATATTCTATCGTATTTTCTTTTTGATGCGGGTACTGAAAGTGTTCTGTATGCTTCGTTTATATCTTTTATTTTTTCTTCTGCTAAACTGTCCCCTACATTTACATCTGGATGATTTCTTTTTACTGCTGCTCTATATGCTGCTTTTATTTCTTCTATTGAAACTCGGCTCGTTTCTAGTCCAAGTATTTTATAATAATCTTTGTATTTCATTTAACATCCTCCCCTGAGATTAGGTAGGTTTATTATACCACAATTTGAAAAAAAATCCATAGATTTTATGGACTTTTTTTATTATTTTTCAAATGCTAATTCTATAACTTTATCTAATAAATCTGAGTACCCGATTCCAACTTGTTCAAAAAGTTTTGGATACATACTAATACTTGTAAAGCCAGGCAAAGTATTAATCTCATTTATAAAAATTTTATCAGTTCCATTCTCAATAAAGAAATCAACCCTTGACAACCCTTTACCATCAATTGCTTTAAAAGCCTTTACTGCCAATTTTCTAATCTCCTCAGATTTTTCAGTTGATATATCTGCCGGTATCAAAGTCTTAGATTCTTGATTTTTATATTTAGCTTCATAACTATAAAACACATCTGCAGCCTTAATTTCACCAACACATGAACTTTGAACATCTTCATTTCCAAGAACTGCACACTCAACTTCTCTACCATCAATGCCTTCTTCGATTAATATTTTTTTATCATATTTTGCAGCCTCTAATATCGCTTCCTCTAACTCTTTTTCATTGTTTACCTTACTAATTCCTACACTTGAACCAGAATTTGATGGCTTAACAAACATTGGAAATTCCAATGTTTTTATTGTTGACTTTACAACTTCTTTTATGTCAACTACATACTCATCAAAATTTTCATTTACATATATAAATTTATCATCATATTTTCTTATATATACATATTTTGCTTGATTTATTCCTGCTTTGTCAAAAATAATTTTTGTATATACTTTATCCATTCCAACACTTGAAGCCAATACTCCACATCCAACATATGGAATTTTTAATAGTTCAAATAATCCTTGTATTGTTCCATCTTCACCATATAGACCATGTAAAACTGGGAAAATAACATCCATTTGTTTTAAATATTCAAATACATTTTCTATTGGTGCCTTTTTTTCAATTTTTATTTGACCTTCTTGTGGCATTTGAATTTTGAACCATTTTCCATTTTCATCTATAAATATTGGATAAATTTCATATTTTTCTTTGTTTAAATTTTTTATTACAGAAGCTCCTGATACACAAGATACTTTGTTTTCAGTAGACATCCCTCCAAAAATTACACCTAACTTTTTCATACTATTACCTTCTTTTATTGAATTATTATTACAATTCGCAAGCAATTATTTTTCGCCCAGTAAAACATAACACCTTATTCTTTAATCGATTGTCATTAATCTATTTTAATAAGTTCTCTACAATATTAAAGAATTTCATTCCATTTGATGCTTTAAATAAAATACTATCCCCACTTTGCCAATTATCTTTTACAAATTTTTCAACTTGTTCTCTATTTTCAAAATAATGGACATTTTCTTTTTTCATGCCTTTTTTTTCTGCACTTTCAACTATATATTTAGCATTTTCACCACAGCAAACAAGAATATCAATTTTATTTTTAGCAACTTCGATTCCAACCTTTTCATGCAATTCTTTTGAATATTCTCCAAGTTCAAACATATCACCTAAAACTGCTATTTTTCTTTTTGAATTTAAGCCATGCAAATATTTTAATGAAGCCTGCATTGATTCAAAACTTGCATTATAACTATCATTTATAATAGTTACACCATTTTTTAGTTCTGTTATATCCATTCTCTTTTTAGTCAATTCAAATGTTTCAATTCCATTTTTTATTTGTTTATGAGTTAATCCCATCAACATCCCAACAGTTGCTGCACATATTGCATTATATACAAAGTGAATTCCTCCAACAGGAACTTTTACTCTGAATTTTTCTCCTTTTATATTGCATACAAATTCACTGTCATTTTCATTTAAAACAATATCTTCTGCTTTTACTTCTGAATCATTTTCAATTCCATATGTATGTATTTCTACATTTTTATTTTCCATATAATATTTATGTAATAAATCATTGTCATTGTTTATAACTAAAACTTTTTTGTCCATTCCTTCTAGTATTTCGAGTTTTGCTTTTAAAATATTTTCTCTTGAACCTAAATTTCCAATATGTGATGTTCCTATGTTTGTAATTACTGATATTGTAGGCTTTGTGATTTTTGTTAGTTTACTTATTTCTCCAAAATGATTCATTCCCATTTCAATAACTGCTGCTTCTTGGTCTTTTAAATTAAACATTGTAAATGGCAATCCTATTTCATTGTTGTTATTTCCTTGTGTTTTTAAAGTTTTGTATTTTTGTGATATTACATTTGCTACAATGTCCTTAGTGCTTGTTTTTCCAACACTTCCAGTTACTCCAACCATTTTAAAGTCTTTTCCCATTGATATTCTTTTGTATGTTGCTATGTCTGCAAGTGCTTGTATTGTGTTTTTTACTTCTATTATATTTTGATTTTTGTTTAAGTTTTCTTTTGAAAAGTCTATTCCTTGTACTATTGCTGTTTCTGCCCCTGATTCAAATGCTTTTTTCCATAGTGTATTTCCGTCAAAGTTTTCTCCTTTTATTCCTATGTATGTGTCACCTTTTTTTATTGTTCTTGTGTCTTTGCAGAATTCTTGTATTTCTTTTTCTTCATCTCCTTGTATTAATTTTCCTTTTGTTGCTTGTATTATTTCTTTTATCTTCATTTAATCTCTTCCTTTCTTTTGCGCAACTTTAGTTAGAAAAGAATTAAAATTTTAAAATCTTTTATTTTTCTTGATAGATTATATGCTTTTTTTTTTCTTTTTGCAATTGTTTTTTATATAATTTTATGGGCTGTAACTAGTAACAAAAATGTGCAGGTAATATCTGCACATTTCTGATTTGATTTTTATTTTATTTTTTTCTTTATTTCTTCTAATTCCTTTTGAGATAGTTTTGTTATTTTCTTTATAGTAACCTTTTTTTCTTCAATCAATAATCTCTTAATTTTTTGTGGTAACTTCTTCCATTGGTTTGCTAAAATATTCTGTTATTTCTTTTCATTTGTAATAATAAGTATACTTTGTGTATTTTGAAAATCCGTCGAAGTTCCATATCTTCTTGTAATTTTAATACATAAAAAGGCACCCCTCTTTTGTAAAATAAAACTATTTAATTTAAAATTATTTTGCTTTAATTCTTAATTTGTGAATTTATAATAATTATATTCATGATTTGTGAATTTGTCAATACAAATCAATTTTTTATGAAACAATAAAACAACACATAGGTTAAACTAGTAAAAGTATTGATTATAAATGGTTTTAGCCATTTTATGAAATATTTTTATTAACCTATAAGTTGTTATATATAATAAAACAGAGGTGATAACATGGAATTATACGAAAAAATAAGAAGTATAAGAGAACATCAAGAAATAAAACAAAAAGATATGGCAAAATTACTACACATGCAGCCAAATACGTACAATGCCTACGAAAATGGAAACCGTGCTATAACAGCAGATATCCTAAAAAATATTTGTTTAATATTAAAAGTCAGTGCAGACGACTTATTAGATATACATATTTCAAAAAAATATAATGATTTAAATGAAGAGAATATCCTAATTTTAGAAAAAATCAAAAAAGGATTATTAAATATTCAAATTAAAGAAAAAAAGACATAATTAAAGACCAGAATTTCTGGTCTTTTACTATACATATTGTGTGCAACTAATTACATTTTTCCTTTAATAGTTTAAAATTAGAAATTTTTAAATTTTTATACATAAAAACTACTTTTTCTCAACTGAACGATTTGCAATTTCAATTGCCTTAGTAACTATATTCCCACAATCCCTGGAAGAAACACCAGCCCAACTTCCTCCATCTTGTTTAACTTGGTCATAAACACCTAATTCTTTGGCTATTTCTTCTCGTAAATTTTTAGATATCAATTTGCTATTTCTAGACATAACATCCTCCTTACTAATAAAACTAAATTAAGTTTTATTAATATTATTATCTGCAAGAAAATTAAAAATATTTTAGTAAAATTTTGATAATTTAATTTTTTTTAGTAGTAAATTTTGTCATCTCATGATATACTATAATAGACTAATTTAAGGAGAAATTTATGGAAGTAAAAGAAGAAAAAAAAATCACAAAAGAAAATGGAACTCAAAATAATTATATAGAATCAAAAATAATAAAAAATGAAAATGAAGTTGAAATTGAAATTGAAAAAAACGTTACATCAAAACTAAAACAAGCTCAAAATGAAAAAGATGTTAAAATTAATGCAACTCATAATGAAATTGAAAAAGAAAATACATCTGAATTCAAACCAATTGAAAACACTGAAGATGTAAAAACGAACAAATCAGACGTACTAATAATTTTCGGAATCTTATGTTCAATTTTCATACTTTTACTTGTAACAATATATTGCACATTTTCATTAATAAATGTTAAAAGTTCAACAATTGTTAAAGGTGTATACATTAAAAACATAGACGTATCAGGGCTTACCAAAGAAGAAGCCAAGAAAAAGATAACTAACTACATAAGCTCTGTCATTCCAGAAGAAATAAAACTAAAACATAATGATTTTGAAACATCACTTTCATCATCACAATTATCAATAAATTTTAATACTGATGAAGCAGTAGATATGGCATATAATGTTGGAAAAACAGGAAATATTTTTCAAAGAAATTTAACAATACTAAAATCATTATTTACAAAAACAAATATAGACCCAGGTTTTTCAATTGATATGAATCAATTAAAAAAAGATTTGGAAGACATTTCTGCAAAATTACCTGACAAAGTAATAGAAAGCAGCTGTTATATTGATGGTAATAAATTGGTAATAACAAAAGGAAAAAACGGTAAAGTTATAAAAGTTGATGAATCTGCCAAATACATTAAACAAGCAATAAACAACTTACAACTAGAAAACAATTCTTTAGAATTAATTACTGAAGATAGCACTCCAAATGAAATTGATTTGGATGCCGTTTACAATGAAATACATAAAGAACCAGTAAATGCCTACTATTCACAAAATCCATATGTAGTGCATCCAAGTGAAAATGGTATGGACTTTAGTATTACACTTGATGAAGCAAAAAATATGTTAAAAGAAGAAAAAGACGAATATGTAGTTCCTTTAAAAGTATTGTATCCAAGTGTTACAACAAACATGATTGGTACAGAGGCTTTTCCGGATTTATTATCTGAATTTTCAACCAAATATGCCGCAAGTAACAAAAATCGTACAACCAACTTAATACTTGCATCAAACAAAATTAATGGAACTGTTTTAATGCCTGGTGAAACTTTCTCTTATAATAAAGTAGTTGGTGCAAGAACAATTCAGGCTGGCTATAAAGAAGCTCCAATATATGTTTCTGGTAAAGTTGAAGATGGCATCGGCGGTGGAATTTGTCAAATTACAACAACTTTATATAATGCCGTTGTTTATGCAAATTTAGACATTGTAGAAAGAAGTAATCATCAATTTGTTCCTTCTTATGCTGGACCTAGCCGTGATGCAACAGTTGTATATGGTGCAATTGATTTTAAGTTTAAAAATAATAGAGATTATCCTATAAAAATCACTTGTTCAGTTTCTGGAGGTATTGCCAATTTCAAAATTTGGGGTTTAAAATCTGACAATGATTATGAGGTTCAAATATCTTCTAGAACTACTGGTAAAACTTCAACTGCAATATACTCAGAAGCATATAAAATCTTAAAGAAAAATGGTAATGTTGTGAGCACTACATTACTTTCAAAAGATACTTATAAAAGACATTAAAAAAGGGAAAAAGGGAAAGAGGGACGTTCCTTAAATTCCCTTTTTTTCTTTTTTTACATAGTTAAAGTTCCATTAGGAGTATTTGTAATAATTAAAATATCTTCCTCTCTTCCATTCTCTGCATTAATATAAACAAGAAAATCCTTTCCATCCACATTACCCTTAAACTCATAACACAAAATTTCAGTTTTAAACTCAGTTGGTATTATAGCAAGCCCTTCCGAAGAAATTTGCAAATTTTTATTCAAAGTTTTCTTAGCCTCTTTCTTACTAATTTTAATCTTTGATGTATCCCTTTGAGTATGATTATTCAAATATCCAGACGTTTCAATACCTAAAATTTCTCCATTATCCAGTGCTACCTTTACCTTAATTAAATCTGAGTATACCACAACATCATTTTGAACATAAGCATAATTTATAGTTACAATTCCATCCTGTTTTAAATAATAAGTTGCTTTCATATTATATACACCACGTGAATCCAAAAATTCCTTACCTTTAGCATTTGCCTCTTCTTGTGATATTATCTCTGTATTAACTGTTCGGTTTGAATTCATATAAATAATGTGTCCGCCTTTTTTTGAAATTGAAATATTTATACTTTCTTCTGAGTTTGTTTTTATTGAAAAGTTATATTCTGGAATTGTTGCATTTTCCGAAAATCCTAAGTTTTCTACACTTTTAACATTATCTTTTCCTACAAATTCAATTGCTTTTTGTTTTGCTGTTTCTTCATCAATATCATCACCTGTAAGTCCTCTTTTTTCACCATTTGTAACGTGCTCTGAAAATGCTCCGTCATAAATTAAGCCTGAATATTGATGGAAATTTTCTTCCATATTGTTAAATCCATCCATTGAACTTGTGCTGACTTGTTGGGCAAATGCTTTTGCTCCTTTTTTTGAAAGTTCCCCCCATTTTATTCTTCCTGAATTTATATCTTCAGAAAGTTGATTCAAAGTGTTTTCTAATTCTAAACTATATGAATGTAAATCTTTTAAATTTTTTAAATCTTCGTCTGTTAAACTTTCATTATAAATATTTTTTCTTGATAATGAATAACTGTAGTCACTAACCTGATTTAAAAATTTCTCTGTATTTTCTAATTCTTGGCTTTCAATTGGCAATTGAGACAAATATGCTTGTGCTAAATTTGCTTCTCTCCATACATTTGTTAATGTTTCTGCCCCATGTTCTGGTGTACTTGATATTAATGATTTTGCTAAATATGTTTCTACATTTTGGACATAGTCTACGACTTCATAAAATGCCATATTATAAGTGTTTTCTGATGCAGTTTTCGTTTCTTTATTGTTTTTTACAAGCATATACCCAAGAACTGCAATTATTGCTGCAAATACTATTGTTGCAAGAACACTATATGCTTTACTACCATTTATCCTTTTTTCTTTTTTCATAAAAATATCTTCCTTTCATGTTATAAGTTTTAGGGATTGGGGGACGGGTCTTAAATCCCTAAATTTTTTTTATTTTTTAGGGATTTAAGACCCGTCCCCTAATCCCGATTTTTTATTTGCAAAATCTGTGTTTCCCTATTGTTTTTACCAATGGTCTTGACCAAATCCATTTGTTAGTTGCAGTATTAGGATTAAAATAATACACACATCCACTTGTTGGATCCCATCCATTAATTGCATCTTGTGCCGCTTTATATACTGTTGAGCCTTCACTTATGGCAGCATTAATTTGCCCGTCTGATACAGCGGTAAATGCTCCTGGTTGATATATTACACCTGATATACTATTTGGAAATCTTGAGTCTTTTACTCTATTCAAAATGACTGCCCCAACTGCGACTTGTCCCTCGTATGGTTCTCCTCTTGCTTCTCCGTTTATGGCTCTTGCCATTAGCTGTATGTCTGATGTGCTTGTTGACTTTGCTTTTGATACGTTATTTGTTGAATTTTTATCCACAATAAATATACAAATTGTGGATAACATTATTAAAATTGTTGCTATTATGAACTTTAAATATTTTTTCACATTATCACCCTTTTGTTTGAATTTTTATTTTTATTGTTATTTTTATTTTCATTTTTATTTTTTACCATTTTTTTTAATTTATACAAATTTTTAAAAAACATTGCTATTTAAGCAACACATATGCTAAAATTAATATATCAAAATAAAGGAGCAAATTATGAAAAAGATATTAATATTCTATGCATCATATGGAGGCGGACACCTAAATGCCGCAAAATCAATAAAAGAATACATTGATAACAATTATAAAAACTGTGAAACAGAACTAATTGACTGTATGAAATATGTAAATAAACCAATTGAAATAGTTACAACAGCCGCATATAGAGAAATGGCAAAGAAAATGCCATGGGCATGGGGTAAAATTTATGCAGATTCACAAAAAGGTCCATTAGCACACATTTCGTCAAAGTCAAATCAATTATTGGCAATTAAATTGTTAAAGTTGTTACGAGAAAAACAACCAGATTTAATAATTTCAACACATCCATTTGGAAGTCAAATGTGTGCATACCTAAAAAGGAAAGGTAAAATAACTGCACAAATTGCAACAATAATGACAGACTTTTCGCCACATGACCAATGGCTTGTTGGAAATGAGACAACAGATTTTTTCTTTGTTGCAAATGATAAAATGAAAGATTATCTTGTTTTAAAAAGCATTCCTGATAGCAAAGTTTTTGTAACTGGTATCCCTATTTCTTCTAAATTTTTACAAACATATAATAGAGAAGAAATTTTAAAAGATTTTGATTTAAAAGATAATACTAAAAATATTTTATTTTTTGGCGGTGGAGAATTTGGTCTTGGAAAAGCGAGAACAGTTGAAATTTTTAGTAATTTGGTTAAGAATTTTAGTGATATTCAAGTTATAGCTATTGCCGGAAAAAATGAAAAAATGAAATCTGAATTTGAAAAAATTGTTGAGGAAAACAATAAACAGGATTGTGTAAAAGTTTTAGCCTTCACAAACAAGGTTCCTGAACTAATGTCAATTTCTGATTTAGTAATTTCAAAACCTGGTGGGTTAACTACTTCAGAAAGTTTGGCTTCAAATTTGCCTATGATAATTATTAATCCTATTCCTGGGCAAGAAGAAGAAAATGCGGAATTTTTGGAAAGTAAGGGTACTGGCATTTGGCTTAGAAAAGATAATTCTTCTCGTGAAGTTTTAAAAAGTGTTATTGATAATCCTGAAAAATTAAATACAATGAAAAAAAATACTGAAATTTTAGCAAAGAAACATTCTACTGAAGATATTTGCAAAATTCTTTTAACAAATTAAAAAGAGGAGCAAAGTTGAGTATCCATTTTTATCAAACTCAACATGCCCTCCTTTTTCTTTTAAATAATGATTTTTTTATACTTTATTTCTATTTTTTTCATAACTAAATACAGTAAACAAAATTATTACAATATTAGTTACTGCAGATATATATATTCCATTTACCAAATAATATGCAACCCAAATTAAATTAGCAACTGTAGTACCAATTCGAATTTGTTGCTCATTTCCAAACCACAAAACCACAATAGCAATAACTGCCGTAATACATGGTAGCAAACTTGAAAATCCAGTAAACGTTACAATACCTGCTATAATATGTAATCCTAAACAAAAGAAAAAAACAATATTTGTTTTATATTTATCCTTAAACATAAATAAAAAAGAACGTAATGTTATAAATATTGTAGTTAATGATGCCGCTCCAAGTCCAGCAACTTGAAAAAGTATTAAAGATATTAAATTACTTATAAACATATTTATTAACATATTCCTCTTTTTATCTAAAAACATAATATAAATTGAATATATTGTTTGTACAATTTGTATAATTATTACTACCATTTTTCTACCTATTCTTATTTTTCTTCCATAGACTTTTTAGTTGCAATTATTGCAAGGTTATCGGCAAATGAAGTAAAAAACGCCGCAAGTACGGCTAATTCATCTGCATTTAAGTTTTCTCCAACACTAATTGCAAGTGAACTTGCCAAACCAATTAAATTACAACTAGAAAAATCAGAAAAGCACATAAAATACACCTCTGACATATTATATGCACCTTTTATTTTAATGTTATTATTATCAATTTTCATTTTATTGTATATATACCCAAAAAAATTAAATTTCTCTTCTACCCTCTAAAGCCTTAGTTAAAGTAATTTCGTCAGTATACTCTAAGTCTCCACCAACAGGAATACCATGGGCAATTCTTGTAACCTTAACACCTAAAGGCTTAATAAGTTTAGACAAATACATTGCAGTTGCCTCACCTTCAACCCTAGGATTTGTAGCAAGTATAACCT
Source organism: uncultured Clostridia bacterium (assembly GCA_934162615.1). Taxonomy (GTDB): domain Bacteria; phylum Bacillota; class Clostridia; order TANB77; family CAG-508; genus CAG-269. Next base: position 98,763 of record CAKPJK010000001.1, on the reverse strand, counting down.
CTTTAACACTTCCATCCATAAGTCTAGAAAGCAATTCTTTTATTTTAATATCATCAGGTCCTATACCATTCATTGGTGAAATAGAACCATGTAAAACATGATAAACTCCTTTAAATTCATGGGTTTTTTCCATTGCCACTATGTCCCTAACATCCTCTACAACACATATAGATGACTGGTCCCTTTTTGGACTTGCACAAATTGGGCATGGATCTGTATCTGATATATTAAAACATTTACTGCAGTATTTTAAATTATGTTTTGCATCTTGAATTGATTTTACGAATTCATTTGTTTCTTCTTCAGAACAGTTTAATATGTAAAAAGCAAGCCTAGCCGCTGTTTTATGTCCTATGCTAGGCAACTTTTCAAAACTTTCTATTAATTTTTCTATTGATGGTGAATATAGCGACATCCTTAATTCTCCTTACATTAATCCTGGAATATTAAATTTTCCAAACTCTTGACTTTGAGCACTATCAACTTTTCTTAACGCTTCATTTACACATGTTAAAATTAAATCTTCTAACATCTCAACATCATCTGGGTCAACAACATCAGGTTTAATTTTTATTTCTTTTATAACTTTTTCTCCCGTAACTTTTACACTTATTGCTCCACCACCTGCTGTAGCCTCAAATTCTTTGCTTGATAACTCCTCTTGTGATTTTTGCATTTCTTCTTGCATCTTTTTGGCTTGTTTCATTAAATTGTTCATATTCATTCCGCCAAATCCTCCCATACCTCCTGGGAATCCTCCTCTTTTTGCCATTATAAATTCCTCCTCTTTCTACATAATATTAAATGGAATATTAGACTCATTTGCTAACTTTTGAATATCATCCTCAGGTCTATATTCTTGAACCTGATTTTGCATATTTTCTACATACTTAATTTGCATATCCTTACCACAAGCCATAGAAATCAAACTAGACAACTCTCCAATATTTTCCTGTTTATTCAAAACAGTTTTTCCAAAAGCTGTCATTCCCATTGGAAAGTTTATAGCAACAGTTGTATCATTTAACTGCTCTGCACTTGTGTTCATCAAATTTGTATATAAAACAATCTTTCCATTTTGTTTTAAATCATTTACAATTTTAGGCCAACTCTTACTTAAATCACTTGAATATTTTTTTGTTGTTGTACTTGCTCTAACAGTAGTAGATTTACTATTGCAAATATTATTTGCTATTCCACCTGAATTTTGAGCATTAACACTACCTCTATTTGTACTAACACTAGTATTAACACCAATGTTAGAGCCACTATAATTTTCAGATCCAACACTATAATTAGCATTATTATTTGGTACAACATTCATTCTTCCTGATTTTAAGTAATTTTCTATTTTTTCAATTCTTTCTTCAACATCTCCGCCAGTACCAACTTCCTTACTACATAATTTTATGATGCCTGCTTGGAATACTATTGTTTTTTGTGTTGACCACTTCATATCATTCTCTAAATTTGACAATTCATAAATCAAATTTACTAATTTTTCTTTTGTAACTTTATCTGCTAAAGTTTTGATGTTAGAAATCTCTTCTTCACTATATAAATCCGCTTTTCCAGAAGATTTATAAATTAAAACATCTTTTACATATTTAATAATTTCCCATAAAAAATTATTTAAATCCTTGCCTTGATTTAGTATTTCATCCATACTTGATAAAGCCTTATCAATATCATATTCAACAATAGCTTCAACTATACTATGAACATATGTTATTTTAGGAATTCCAACTAAATCTTTTATTTTATCTTCATCAATTTTGTTTTCTCCATCTTGCACACATCTTTCCAAAATTGATAAAGCATCTCTCATTGCACCTTCTGCCAGAACAGCAATTATTTTTAATGCTCCTTCAGAAATTTCTATGTTGCTTTCCTTGCAAACAATTTCTAGCCTTTTTATGATATCTTCATTTGAAATCCTTTTAAAATCAAATCTTTGACATCTTGAAAGTATTGTTGCAGGCAATTTTTGAGGTTCTGTTGTTGCCAAAATAAATTTAACATGTTCAGGTGGCTCTTCCAATGTTTTTAACAATGCATTAAATGCCCCTGGTGAAAGCATATGAACCTCATCTATTATATATACTCTATATTTTGCTTTTGTAGGTAAAAAATTGACCTCTTCACGTATGCTTCTAATGTCTTCAACACTATTATTTGAAGCCGCATCCATTTCCACTATGTCTGTAAGTGAACCATTTAATGCTCCTTTACAGATTTCGCACTCATTGCATGGCTCCCCATCTTTTGGATTTAAGCAGTTTATTGCTCTTGCTAAAATTTTTGCAGATGATGTTTTTCCTGTTCCTCTTCCTCCATTAAATAGGTATGCGTGTCCCACTCTGTCTGCCATAATTTGGTTTCTTAATGTTCTCGTAATGTGTTCTTGCCCTACGAGTTCTGAAAATGTTATTGGTCTAAATTTTCTATAAAGAGCTGTGTACCCCATATTCTCACATCCTTTATAATATACAAAGTATTTTTATGAGAGGTTTTTGTACCTCTTATAATGTAAAAATTTAATCCCTCTATAGAGAACACTCCACATAAAGATTTGCTACTTATTGCTGCTTCCTTCCGGACCTGACAAGATTCGTAGGTCTCTATTGGATTGCTCTCTATACAGAGATTAAATTTTCTACCTAACGTATTATATAATGAGTTTTAAAAAATATCAAGTACTTTTTAAATAGTTTTTCTAATAAATTTTTGCTATTTACAATTTATAAATTTATATATATGAAATTAATCATTTATTTATTTCATATTAAATAACTTATAAACAATGAATAACAAAAAATTATTAAAAACTTATTTACATTCTCTTAAAAACAATATTTTCAAAATCAGTATTTTCTTTACTTTGAATACCATCATCAACAACATTTCCAATTGGTAATTCTAAATTAATACTTGCTTTATAGCTTTTATTAGAATCCAAATTAATGTTAATATCAAATGAAACATTAAACTTCAAATCATCATTATTAATAGCCAATTTTTTAAGCAATTCATTATGATTTATCTCTCCATCATCATTCGAAGTATAATTTCCTATATCTTCAATAGCATATCTAAAAACAACCAAACCACCTTGGTTTGCAATTTTCATATCTTTTATGCTTGAATCCATATCACCTTTATATTCTATACTTTCAACCTCATTTTCTTCATTATCCTTGAAAATCACAGTATCTAAATTTGAATCTGGTTTTAATAATTTTACTTTTCCTACTTTTGGTGATTGTGTAATATTAAAATTATTTAATACAACACTTGATATTGTTTCTGTATATTTATATTCTTCATTCTTCTTGATGTATAAGTATATATCATTATTTTGATTTACTTTTAAATTCCATTTATTTTCTGCATCTTCTACATCTGTTCCATCCACATTGCTTATTATTGACATTTTTGATATGTTAAATGGTGGTTTGCTTTCTCCTTCTACATTATATTTTAGGGCTGTTACACCTGCTACAAATATTATTGCCACTACTATTATTGCTACCATACTCATATGGAATTGTTTTGTGTTTGTTATTTGTTTTATTTTTTCTTTCAAAATTTCCTCCTTAAAAGTGGTGTGCCTAGAGGGACTCGAACCCCCATCGGTCGCTTAGGAGGCGACTGCTCTATCCTGCTGAGCTATAAGCACATCTATAAAACCATATATACTATAACAGATTTTAGCAAAAATATCAAGTGAAATTAGGATTTTAGGTCCTAGTTCACTCCCTCCCTTCTTTTAATTAGAAAAAAATAGGGATTATGAGACCCGTCCCTTAATCCCTATTTTTTATTTTATTATAAAACCAATTTTTTTATTAAAACTATTCCACATACAATTATTCCCAAACATGTAATTCCTAAGATGTAATAAACTATTGTACTATCACCTGTTGAAGGTACAACTGCAAGTTTCGCTTCATTGCTATTACTATTATCGTCCAATTCATGAGTAGCTGTAATTTTATCTTTTGTTGATATTTGTAAACTACCTGGTGTCATATTTATCCATTTTCCGTCTTTAATTCCTCCATAGAATCTACCAACTGGGTTAGAAACCTTTACAGCCTCTGCATAATTGCTAAATGATAAGTCCTCTGATGTTGATAATATTTTGCTTAATTTAACTTGTGTTAAATCAGTATTTTTATTAATAGCTAAAGTTTTATTACAATCATTTAATAATATATTCTTTCTAGCCTTAATATCATTATACGCATCGTTTGTTGTTAAATTCTTAATTTGTTGTTCTGTAGCCAAATACCAATTTCCATTACTTACACTATTTGTATATGTTGATGGTAAGTTTTGATCTACATAGTCAACTACTGTATTTACCGTTAGTTCTACTGGCTTATCACCACTCTTAATTGTTCCATATCTATAATATTCTGCAGTATTATAATCTTTTTCTGAATTATTTGCAATATTAATTGTATATCCAATTTCCAATGTTGCACCTTGTATTATATCATTATCTGCTTCAATTTTTAATATTCCGTTTTTTGGATATGTTACATAATTCATTTTTGCACCTTTATCCCTAACATCTCTTGGGTCACCTTCTACAACAACCTCACCTGTAGCTAATGTAAGTTTTATATAACTTATATCTTTCTTCAATGCCAAACTTTGTCTTGGTCTTTCAACAATTCCAAAATCAATATTGTTATATACTCTTGTACGATTTTCGTCCAAATTAGTTACTTCATTATTTAAATTCTCTATTGCCACGGTCATATTAGGCGTTCTTGCTGTCATATTTCTTATATTGTTATATTGACTATATTCTGAATTTTCATAATTTGTTTTCTTAATTCCTGTTATAGTTGAAAGTTCACTATTTATCGTATTTGTACGTTTCGTATAATCATCAAGTGCTGATGAATATCCTTTAATATTTTGGCTTTGATACCATCTTGGATTTGCCGCTACATTATAATTATTTCCGCCAAATGCCGCTTTTAACTCTGCTGAAGTTACTATTGTAGATTTATAATCTTGTGTTGTTACTGTAGCCTTTTCTTGTCCTTGTGGTGTGTATATCTTTGTAGTTCCATTTGGATAAGTATACTTAATGTAGTACTCTCCCGGAATTACACCAACAAATTCATAATATCCTTTTCCATCTTTTGTCGTTGTATACTCTGCAACCTTCGCATTAAAGCTTGAATTCTTAACAGCCTGTGGATATATATATGCCTTTCCGCCGTCTTTTTTTACTAACTCTACTTTAACATTTTCAACATATCCATCTGTATTAGATTCATATTTGCCATTACCTTTTCTTTCGTTATTTGTTTGTAATGAATCTGATGCAGTCTTGTCCTCAAATACATATCCTGAAATTGTTCTTGGTTCATCAAATGTTATTTTTACAACTGGCGCTGAATCCGTGTCATCTTCATATGTATTTTGTGATCCAAGTCTTATATTATCTGGTGCTGAATCTTTATCTATACCAGCATAATGTACATAATTATTTTGACTCTTTGTATATGTTGAATATGATGTAATTTCTGAAATACTATATGCATTCTCCTCTATAGCATCTTTATCAGCCCAACTTAATACTGTATTTTTCTTCATTTTTAAATAAACTGTTAAACTAGAACCAGGTGCTATTCTTACATCTTTTAATCCTGTTGTTCTTCTTTGACTGTATCCATTTTTATCGCCATTTGATGTCCAGTTCACATTTACCTTGTTTCCATTGCTATCAACATAATATGATGAACTGTAATCTAATGTTTTATCAAAATAATTTGATACTTCATTTGCTGACATATATAATGATGATTCGTTTTTAATAACAATTTTATATGTTAAGTAAACTTGTAACTTATCTTTTTCATTTAATTTTCCGTCACCATCTACAGCAGATGCATAAATATAATCTTTATAAATTTTTCTAGTATATGTTCTTGGATATTTTAAATCATCCTGACTATTATTCCATTTTTGTATTTCTGAGAATATATCCAATCCTGTATTTGCAAATCTTCTGTTATATTTATATGTATGATTATATCCATTCATTTCAAGATCTATTGCATCTAAGTCAGTTGCAATCGCCATATCAGGTTGATCTCTTAAATAAATTCCTAAATTGATGTTTCCTATTTCAGTAACTCCTGCACTCCAATGTGCTAATGAATATCCTGATTCATGTGTACTTGCCTTTATTGTAGCCCCTGATGATCCATTACGTGAAGATACTGAGTTTGTTGCACTTGATGCAGTATAACCAGTATTTCCTACTAATGCTGATTTATATTGTCCATTACTATAAGTTAATTGATTTGTTACTGTTCCACTTGTATTTCTTGAATATCCTGTTGTTGAGTTACCTTTTTCGTTTCCTCCTGTTATACTTGCAAATGAATTATTAAAGCTTGTTCTTGCTGTACTTCCTTCAATTGCTCTTGAACCATTATCTTGGTTCTTGTATGCTACACTTTGGTATTTCAAACCATTATATTCAAATTCTACATAGTAGTTTTTCAATTCTGTTTTATCTACTTTTTGGAATTTATATTTTCCACTTTGGTCTGTTGTTGTTGTTTTAATTACAGTATCATTTTTCTTTAATCTAACCGTTATTCCTGGTATTCGTTTTTCTCCATTATCATACACATCATTTCTCGTCGTTTGCTTACTTGCCGCAACATCTTCCCATACATATCCTGATAAATTAACATATTTTTGTTCATTTAAGAAATCTTTACCTTGTGTTTGTCCATTTGATATTGTTACACCTTCTCCTGTTGTTTTAACATCATAGAATTCTGCTAAACTATCTGGTAACGCATATTCTTGAACATAATATGTTATCTTACTTGAGCCATTATATACTGGTAAATTATTTACTGTAAATTGTGCATTGTCATCTGTTGTAAATGTTTTTGCAGATGCCTTATTTGACTCTGTTACACTAAAGTCGCCATAACTATATTTTGTTTTATTTACATTACTCAAATATCTCTTTTGTCCATCTTTTATTACATACAATTTAAATTGTACTCCTGATAATTTTATATTTCCTAATGATGTACTGTTTGAATCTTTATCTTTTTTAACAACTTTTAAATTTCCATATTGTTTGTTTGTCCTTGTGCATACATACGTCGGTTTTCCATCTGAACTTGCTGTAACTGTTACTTTAACTTCATCATTTTCTTGTAGAGTTATATCATAATCTTCTGGAGCTTTCATTTCTTTTATCGTATATTCTCCTAGCTCTAGTTTTTCTAAGGTAATTACACCATCTGTAGTTGTTTTTAGTGTTAAATATCCCTTAGGTCCCGATATTTTGAAAGTTGCTCCCGATAATTTTTCTCCTGTGTCTGCATCCATTTTTATTATTTGAAGACTTCCATATTTTTTATTTTTAATTTCAACGTTCTTTGTGTTTCCTGCTGTCACAGTCACATTTGTCTTTTTATCTCCCTCTGCCTGCCAACCAAGATAATATCCTGACGCTGTTGCTGTCTCTGTAACAGTATATTTACCTGGCTTAAGATTTTCTAATTTTATTTTTCCATCTTTGTCTGTAGTTCCATTAAAAGTTCCACTTGGTCCCTTTATTTGAAATTTTACTCCAGCTAACGCATTTCCCGTTGAACTATCTTTCTTTTTTATTGTTAAATTCCCAACCATTTCTTTTGATCCAGGCAAAACTACTGTACGTTTGGCCCTGTCTGTCAAATAGAAAGTTTTATATATATCTATCCATGGAACTTCTCCCGGTTGAACCTTTTCAGGATCTGAACATCCATGACCATGCCCTTCACTTTCAACATCAGTACATTTCCATCTTTCATAAATATCATACTTCATAATTCTAGAATAAGAAACATCAACATAAATTGTAGCTTCTACTTTTAAAATCTTTTTAACACTTGAATAGACTTTTATATAGAAATCCTCATTATATTTCAAATCTTTTTCATTGCCTTTACTATCAGTAATCATATGCTTTGCATTATTACTACTATCAGTATATACCTGCAATGAAGGAGTTGTATCAGCACAACTTCCTTTTTTATTAATTCTATATGGTCCAACTATATTATAGCCATCTATATTAACCATATTTACTTCTGTACTTCCAGCAGATTCGTATGTATTATTTGAAGCTACTTGTGGATAAGTCTGTCTATCTGTAATTTTTACACTTACACTCTCTAATTCAAATTTATGCCATTTACTTCCACACATCGAATAAGTTCCAGAGTTATCGGCACAATGTATTTTACCTGTATTTACATAATCTTTATATGGTGTTGAATGTGTTGCGAAATTAGACGAATTAGTATTAATATCCCCAATTACAGTAGTTGATGATCCCCCACTTTCTGACAAATGTCCTTTTATATATCCAATCGCTCCATTATCCCAGTCTGTATCTGTTTTCGTTGCATAACTAACTGTTTGGTATAAAGTAACACCACCAACAAATATAATTGCCACAACCTTAAATACATTTTTTAATGATATTATATTTTTCTTCATTAAAACTATTAATAACACAATTGATAAAATAAATATTATTAATATTGTATACATTACTATACCTGTCTTAATTGATACTATTATCTTAGCCTCTGAATAGTCATCTTCACTTACATTTTTATTAGCTGGAACAGAATCTATATCCTTTACATTATCTCCATTAACAACTTTAGATAACTCTGCAGAGTTTACTATAGTTCCCAAAGAATTAGAGTTTAGCTCTTTAGTTAATATTAATGTCACTTCCTTGCTTTCTCCAGGCTTAATCTCCTTTCCAGCCAATTCAGAAGAAACCAAATCTCCATTTGCATTTTTTGTCCAATTCTCATTTGTCAATTCACTAAAACTTAGTCCATCTGGTAAATAATCTAAAATCTCATTAACATATCCTGAACTTTCGCCCTCATTAGTTACTATTATCTTATATTTTATTTCCAATGTAGTATTTGATAATTCTTTTGATGGTACCTCAACTTTTGCCAATTGCGTATTATTGTATTCATAATTTTGAGTTTTGTTTTTTGCTTTATTGGTTACTTTTACATCAGTAATGAATTTTTTTAAACTTAAATCAAATTTTTTATTTTTGATGAGCCCCATATCAATATGTTCTATATTAGAATTTGTAACTTTCAAAGTATCAGTCAAACCTACCTTTTTCTCAATTCCATCTATAGAAACTTCTTTCAAAATAGCATCTGAATTTTTGTCCTCACCTATTCCCTTTACCTGATAATTGGTTAATACATAATTATCTGTATCATATTCGAATAGCACAATATAATTTCCATTTTCAACTCCATCAAATTTATATTTTCCTTCATTATCTGTTACAACTATTTGTTTATTACTATTATTCATAGCAATTTCATTTGTATCTATATTAAATAGTTTTACAGTAATATTTGACAATAAACTTTCCGTATCTTCCCTTGAACCATTTTTATTTTCATCATTCCATACCAAACCTGATATACTATGTTTATTTGTATTTGGATTATCCGGATTGTCCGGATTTGGGTTATCTGGATCTGGATTGTCAGGATTTGGATTATCTGGGTCCGGATTATCGGGATTTGGATTGTCTGGATCCGGATTATCGGGATCTGGTTCAACATAATTATATGGTAAAATTATATTTTTTATTGTATTAGAAATCTTAGTATTAATATTATTTCCTTTTACAATTATAGTATTGCTAATTTCTGTTTTTTCATAAACAATATTTGCCTTTGCAATTATTTTAACATTAATCTGCTCTCCCATTGGAATCATGATACCTGTATTTATTCCTGTTCCTTTTAATTCAGAAATATCAACCGTTTCTCTATTTTTTGAAAAAGTATCATTTTTTTCATCATAAGTATACTTATCATATTCCATAGTCTCAGGAATTAAATCTTCAGGTAAATTATCTATAATATATGCATAAGTTTGTTTTCTATTTAAAGATTTTCCAACATTTTTTATTGTTACATTATATTCAACTTTTTCATCATACTTAATTTCTTGTCCTTCTTTTTCTGATGTTTGTACGACCTCTAATCCTTCAACATACATTGTTTGAAGATTTTCATTTGACCAATATGTATTAATATTTTCTCCTGAAACTTTGGCTGTCATCCTTAAATCGTATTCATACTTATTATCATCAAAATCGCATCCTAAAGTATATACCGCTACTATTAATTTTTCACCAGCAGCAATCTTTTCTAGTTTCATATTTAATTCTTTATTTTTTAAATCGCTAACATCTAAATTATAATCACCTATTTGTAAAAAAGCCCTTGCTACTTTCAAATTACCTGGGAAATAAAAGCTAACATTTAAATTTTCATAATCCTTATCTGTAAGATTATCAATCTCTAAATAATATTGCCACTCATTTTCTTCTTCTAATCTTCCACTATTTCCAGATTTCAATCTTAACTTTAGTTCTGCTTTCTCTATATTATTATTGATTTTGTATGTATTTAAAATTTTTCCATTAATATTTTGTACATTTATAGTACACAAACTACTTTTCTTATTTTCGCCATCAGCAAGTTTATTTACAACAACTTCGTATGATATATCTATTGTAGAATTTGCATCTATTTTTTCTATATTTTGAGTATATTCTTTTATATCATTATTGGGAACATATTCATATAAAGCATCAAAATCATCTCCATTTCCTCTAGAGATAGTAGTATAGCTCATTCCATCAGGAATTTTTCCTACTACATTTATTCCTGTTATTTCTTTTTCTGTATTATTTTTTATTTTTACATTATATTTTATTATTTGATCTTCATATACTGTATCCCCCTCATTCAAGAAATTATCTCCAACTTGTGCCGTAGAAGTAATTGTTAAATCCTCTGCATTAATACTCTTAACATCCTTAGCACTCTCTGTTACAACCTCATTTGTTTTTGTTTCAGCAAAAATCGAATCTAATTTAACCTGAATTGACTGATTAATACTTTGTTTATTATTTTCATTATAACAATCTATATCAATAGAAGTATCTATTGAATTTATACTCTTATTTAATATTACGGTAGCCGGTATAATAATGTTTGCACCATCTGTCATAGAATTTAATAAATAACTACTTTGTAATCCTTCTATACTAATTTTTATTACTTTTCCATCATTAGTTTCCTTAATTTCAGCATTTTTAATTTTTAAATTATTATCATATAACACTGATATATTACCTAAAATTACTTTCTCAACCTCTTTAGGCAATTTTATGTCAATAACTGGATTTTTAAACAAATTATACTCAGGTCCACTTGTAATCAATGTAGCTGTAAAAGTAACATCATTTTGAACATTATTTGTCCAATTAGTATTATTAGCAGTAACCTTAACATCAGTCTTAGCCTCTTTTATTTCTGTTGCACTTGTACCAACATAATTATAAACTTCTACCTGTTTAGTATTCTCTACTTCTTTCTCTTCTTTAGTCTCCTCATCCACAACTTTAGTTTTCTCTGTTACATTATTAACACAAGAAACAGTATTTCTTGTTTCAACTTTTGCAACATTTGCATCTTTCATTGTTTCTTTAATTTCTTTTGTGTTTTGAATATTAATATCACCTAATTTTACAGGTTTACTAAATTTAAAATTAAGTTCTGTTTTCTCTCCCTCATATCCAACTTGAACATTTCCATTATCATCTGCTTTTGTATCTTTATTAATTGTTGCCAACACACTTCCGTCTTTATCTAAAATTTGTAAATATCCATCTTGTCCCAATTTATCAAGTATTTCGTTTTTATTTACATTTGTGCTTTTATAAATTATATCTTGTGTTTCACTTTCTTTACCTTTATTATTTACAAATAAATTTTTTGAATTTACTGTTATCTCATCTGCAATTTCCTTATAACTTGTTTGAATTTTTACATTCTCCGTATATTCTGTTCTATATGTAGAATTATTTTGAATATTTGCATTAATATATCCATTATAAATATCACTTGTTGTTACATCTGCAGACACTAAGCCAGAAACATTTTCTGCTACTTCAAATTTTTGAGAAATATCTTGTGTTCTTCTAATGTCTCTATCATCTTTTAATTTTAACTCTACTTTCCCTGAAAAATCTAAAGTTCTTTTTGCATTTTCTCCATTATAACAATTCTCATCATAATAAAAATCTAATTGATATTCATCTCTTGCTCCTGCAACATTTTCTGCATAGAAGTTTCCTTTTCCATCTGCTTTATTTTCTGTAGTTATTGTTAACTCACCATTATCTTTGTTGTAAGTATAATTAACATCTTTACCATTTCCATCCCCATTTGTTGCTTTTGTTGATTTTGTTACAACTTCTACACTTTCTGGATATTTATCATTTACCTTTGGAGCGTTTATAATTACATTTGATGTATCTATAGGTACATATTCTTGCCCTTCTTGATATTCAATTCCTGTTTTTAAGCATGTTTGTACAAGCATTCCTTGCTTGTCTCCCATTTTATAATTTACATACTTCTCCATATTCAATTCGTATACAGCATTTATTTTTGATTCGTCTATTATTTTTTGTACTGCGTCTACTGCTACTGATATTACTAACATTAATGAACTGTTTACCATCATTAGCATTATGACTAGAATTGAAATTATTTTTGTAATTAAATTCGTTACTTGATTTTTCATAAATCTCATTCCCTCCTAAGGCTTTTTTAGTATTTCGACATTTTACCTTATTATAATTGTAAATAATTTTTTTTCGTTATTCAATAGGTGTTTTTTTGTAATGAGTTTATATTACAAAAAAGTGCTTCTACCTTACTAGGGAAGCTCATTTTTGGAGTTTTTATTTGCTTATTTTAAGTTTATATTACATTTTTATTACAATGCATCCAAAAAGAAAATCTAACATAAAAAAGCAGAGTCACACTCAGGCTCAAAATCTTTCTATATATATGGCCTTAAATTTTTTAAACTTTTTTATTAAATTTTACCAAAAATTAGTTGCTTTTTAAGATAAAAAATGTTACAATATTTTTGTCAAAGAAAGGAAGAAAAATGAATAAACAGATAGGAATAGTAAATAAAAAAATTATTAAAATATTAGGATTGGACTATGCAAAAGAAGAACCTATTTTTATTGGAGATGCAAATATAAAACATATGCAAGAAGAACATCCATTAGATTTCGAAAAATATGGTAAAGATATAAAAAATATAATAAGTAATCCAACATACTTAGCAAGAAATGAAAAGAAAAAGTCAATAGAATTTATAAAGAAATACAAAATAAATAATGAATATGTATTAGTTGCAGTAAGAGTAAGTAGTAAAACCGTTCACTTCGCAAGAACAATGTACGTAATGGCTGATGAAAAAGTAGAAAAATATTTCAAACATAAATATTTTTATGCATTTTAACTTGAAAAACAAATAAATGTATGTTAAAATAAATTTAGCATATAATAATAAAGAAAGTTTCTGAGGACGGAACTGGTAGCCGTAGCCCATCGAAAGATGTAGGAGATGTGGGAGTACCACCCCACCTAAACTTTCTTTGACAAAAATAAGAAAGGTTATTAAAACCTTTCTTATTTTTTATATTTTATTTATCTAAGACTTTCTTTTTAATAAGAATCACACCTGCTGCCAATACTGCCATGCAACCTATACCAGTAATAATATAAACTGTGTTTTTATTTTCACCAGTAGGTGGCACAATAACAACCTCAGCTCTTCTAGGATTATGTCCTTGGTTATCATCAGTCTCTGATGTCTCAGTTGGATTTTTAGGATTAAAGTTACCTGGTGTAATGTTTTTCCATCCTGTCTTATTACCTCTATCAACTTGTCCATAGAATCTACCAACACTATTAGAAACCTTTAAAACCTCAGCATAATTCTGATAAGTCATATCTTTTGAACCTGAAAGCAATTTACTTGCATTAAATGTTAGTTCTGCAGTATTATGTCCCTTTGTTGGATCAGTTTCAATATCACAAGTTCTTACGTAAACATTTCTTAATGTTTTTATTCCATTATTATATACATCTCTTGAAACCAATCCTCCAGTATATAATGATTGTGGATCAACTTGTTCCCAATGTTCTCCAGTGCCTCCAGTTTTAACATCAGTATCAATATAGCTTAAGTTTTCATCCAAATAATCTACAACTTGATTAATCTTCATTTTAACCGGAGTTGCTCCCGTTTTATCTCCATATTTATAATATGCCTGTGTATCATAATCTAGTTCAGAATTATTTGTTAACATAATTGTATATTGAATTTCTATTGTAGCACCTTCTATCATTTCTGAATCCAATTCAATTTTTAACAATCCACCATCTGGATATGTTAAATATCTAATTTTACTATTATTTCTAGGGTCACCCTCAATTAAAGTTTGACCATTTGCAAGTTTAAGTCTTACATATTTAATTTCTTTTGTAAGTTCAATATTTTTTCTAGGTCTTTCAACTATACCAAAATTAATATTATCATATAGTCTAGTCCTATTCTCATTTTCTTTTGTTTCTTCTTTATTAGTATTTTCAATTGCTATATCCATATCTGGAGTTCTAGCAGTCATTTTTTGTAAACTTGCATATTCATCCTTCTTTTCTTCATATCCATTTCTTACTGAATATGTTATTGTTGATAATTTTTCATTTATGTTTTTTCTAGTTCCATAATCATCAACAGCTGATGAATATCCTTTTACATCTTTTTCATACCATATTGTATTTCCATTTGTAATAAATTTATTATTTCCAAATGCCCCTTTAATAACATTATTTGTAACAATTGTAGATTTATAATCTTGCGTTGTTACTTTTGCATATTCTTGTAATTTACCATCTCCAGCTGGTCTATAAATTACACTTCCATCTCCATATGTATATTTAATATAATATTTGCCCGGAATAATTCCAACAAATTCATATTTTCCGTCCTTACCAGTTGTCATTTCCGCTTTTTTAGCTGTAAAATTCATTTTTGAAACTGTATTTGGATATACATATGCTGTTGTATTTGTAGACATATTTATTAATTCAACTTTAACATTTTGAACAGTTCCGTCTTTACTTGAATCATATTTTCCAGTTCCTTTTCTTTCTGAATTTGCATTTGTTTTTGTACTTGTATAATCCTCAAAAACATTTCCTGTTATTGTTCTTGGTTGATCTAAGGTAATTTCTACTATAGGAGCTGAATCCGTATCATCCTCATATGTCTTATCATCTCCAACTTTAATGTTATCTGGTGCAGAGTCATGATCTATACCGGCATAATGTACGTAAGAACTTCCACTCTTTGTATATGAAGAATATGAAGTTACCTCTGTAATACTATACGTTTTTTCATGAAGAGAATTTGCCTCAACATTTGACCAATTTAATGTAGAATTTTTCTTCATTCTTACATAAACCGTTACACTTCGTCCTGGCTCTATTCTTAAATCTTTTAATCCAGATGTTCTCATTTGTTTATATCCATCTTTATTAGCTTTTGTATCCCAAGAAATATTAACCTTTCTTCCACTTCCATCTTCATAATATGATGAAACATAATCCAATGTTGAATCATAGTAATTTGCAAGTTCATTTGGTGCCATATATAGTGATGATGATTCATTTTTAACAACTATTTTATATATTAAATAAACTTCTAATTTATTTTTGTCTTCAAGCTTTCCATCTCCTGTTATTCCTGAAGCATATGCATAGTTGTTATAAATACTTCTTGTATATGTTCTAGGATAATTTTTTGTATCTGCTGTGTTTTTCCATTTTTGCATCTCTGAGAATATATCAATTCCAGTTGCTGCAAGTCTTCTATTATATTTATATGTGTGCGTATATCCATTCATATCTAGTTCAATATTATTTAAGTCAGTTGCTATTGCCATATCTGGTTGTTCTCTTTGATACATTCCTAAATTTACATTTGAAATTGTATATACACCTGGTGACCATTTTAATGTATATCCTGCTGTTAGTGTGTTAGATTTCATAACGATTCCCACTGAACCACTTTGTGCCGCAACATATCCATTGCCACTTGATGTAGCATATGATGTATTAGCAACCAATGATGAACTATATGTTCCATTTTTATATGTCAAATTATTAGTTATTTTTCCACTTTCCGATTTTGAATATCCTGTAGTTGAACTTCCCTTTGCATTTCCACCTGTTATACTTGAATATGAATTATTAAAGTTCGTTCTATCTGATGTTATTTCTATCGCTTTTGATCCATTTGCTAGACTCAAGTTTTTATTTACACATTGATATTTTAATCCATTATATTCAAATTCAATATAATAATTTCCAAGTTCAGAAATTTTTACTTTTATAAATTTATATGCTCCATCTTTTCCTGTTACTTTTGTATCAATTACTGTTCCATTTCTATGTTTTAATCTTACTATTACTCCATCAGCTAATTTGTCAATTCCTGTATTAAATATGTCATTCCTTGTTGTTTTTTTATCTGAATTGGCAATATCTTCCCATACATATCCTTGTACATCTACCCAAATTTGTGGGTTAGCAACATTTTTATATGTAGTTCCAGATGTTACATTATTGTTTACTACAAATGCATCTACTGTTCCTTTAACCTCATAGTAATTTTTCATACTATCTGCAACCCCTACTTCTTTTACATAGTATGTATTTGGATTTAATGGTAAATTATCCAATTCAAATTGTCCATTTGAATCAGTAGTAAATACTTGTGCACTACTTTCTGCTCCAAATACCACTATTGAAGGGTTTCCTTTTACATATTTTGTTATATATCCTTTTGTTGTATATATTTTAAATTTAAATCCCACTGCTTTTATAGGTTTTCCAGTATCTTTATCTACTTTTTGTACTTTTAAATTTCCATATTGTTTATTACTTACTGATGTTGATGTTGTTTTATTTGCTGTTACTGTTAAGTTCTTTGTTTTATCAGTTTGTAGTTCAAGTTTATATCCACTTGGTGCTCCTACCTCTGTTAATATATAATTACCAGGTAACAAGTTTTCAAATGTATATGATGGTGATGTCATTTTAACAGTCTTACTATAGTAATTTGATGGTCCACCTGTTAATTGCATCGTTGCTCCTGTCAATCCTTTTCCAGAGTCCGCATCTTTTTTACTTACTGTAACTTTTCCTTTTTCAACTTCCCATGTCCAGTTATATTTTAAATCATCATATCTAGTTGTTGTCTTATCTGATTTTACAATTCTTATCAAATGTTGACCATTTTTTGGTAATGAAATACTACTACCATATTTATGTCCTATTTCTTCACCACTTGTATTTTTACAAATTCCATCTCCAGCAAGTCCTGTTAATGTATATTCTTCTACACCAACTTTCTTTTCTGTTGTTGTCAATTTTACTGTTTCTTTTATTTGAATACTTAAATTTGATACATCTGTTGAAACTAGTAAATAAAATGTAGTACCTGATGTTATATCATCTACACCAATTACACCACTTTTACTTGAATTATATATTGTATATGATATATCTTTTCCACCATCTTTAACACTTAAAGATTTTCCTGTAACTTCCGCATTAGTTAATGAGTGTGTATATTGGAATGGACCCACTAATAATTTACCATTTTTCATTTCATATTTATTATCTGTAGGGCCTTTAGTCTTTCTTCCAGAAGCACTTGCTTCACCTGATGAACCAAACCAATCTTTAAATATTCTTGCTTGTGATGCAGAACTTCCAAGATAATTTCTAAATTCATCAAAAGAAGTATACACCTTCATAGTTCCTGTTTTTGTATAAATATGTTTAACACTACATTGACCATGCACCGTCATTCCATCTTCTGTCCACGTTCCTCTAACATAACTTCCCAAATGTCCTCCAGGTGTTGTACACCAATATGGTTGACCAGGGTGAACAACACTCCATACTCCTGAAGAAATAGATTTATGACCTCCTAAATCATCATATGTTAAAGTAACAGTTTTTGGCCCCGCTGTTAATGAAGCAAATGTATTTGTACTACCAGCAATAATTGTTCCTATTATTATTGCAGCACTTAACATCATTGCTATATTTTTGTCAAACTTCTTATTTTTAATTAACATTCCAATTGCAATTAAAACCAAGATTATTCCTAAAATTATTCCTATTTTAATTGCTATACCTGTTTTTACAGAAATTATTAATTGGGCTTGTGAACTATCATTATCAGAATTATTATCCTTAAAATTTGATGTATTATATGATTTTGATATTTGTACTGTATTTGTTGCCGTTCCTATTGAACCATCACTTAAGTCTTTTGTTAACACAATTGTTAATTCTTTACTTTCACCTGGTTTTATTTTAACACCTGCTAAACTTTTATTAATAGCCTTCTTACTCTCAACAGTCCAACTACTATTTTCATTTCCATCAAATTCAAATCCCTGTGGCATTGCATCTGCAATTTCTGTTCCATAAGCCTCAACATTTCCATTATTTTTTACAATAATTTTGTATTCCACTTTTACATTTGAAGCTGACATTTTCTTTGCTGCAATTTCCACTTTTGCCAACTTAGAATTATCATAATTATATTCTTTTGCCTTTCCTTCTGTTTCTACTGTGACTTTTGATATGTATTTTTCAACACTTAAGTCGAAATTGCCTTTTTCCAATAATCCAATATCTATATTAGAAACATTTGCATTATTTATTTCTACAATATCTGTTACTCCCACATTTTTAACCTGTCCATCTACATTAACTTCTTTTAATATAGCATCTGAGTTTAAGTTACTACTTATTCCATCTTTCTGATATGCTGTTAATTCATATTTATCTGTGTCATATTCAAATAATACTAAATATTTTCCATTTACAACATTTCCAAATGAATATTCTCCATTATTATTTGTTATTGTTTTGTATGCATTATTATTTTTATCTGTTACTATTACATTTGTTTCCGCATTAAATAGTTTTACTGTAATTCCCTCTAATACATTTTCCCCATCATCTCTTTGACCATTTTTATCTGAATCAATCCATGCAATACCTTTTATAGAATATGTACCTTTATTATCACTTGGATCATTAGGGTTATCTGGATTAGGATTATCCGGATTTGGATTGTCTGGAGTTGGATTATCTGGATCTGGATTGTCCGGATTATCCGGATCTGGTTTTGCATATCCATATGGAACTATTCTATTTTTAATTCCATTTGATACTTTACTTTGCATAAATTGTCCTGTCACTGTCACTATGTTTTCTATGTTCTTAAATTTGTCAGTACGGTCAACTTTTGCTTTGATTTTTGCATTTAAAGTATCATTTGGATATATATATGTTTGAACGTTAAAATCATCATCACCCATTTTTAAAGACATATCATATGTTTTTTGTATTTTTTCATATTGATCTGTTTCATCATTTAAAACATATGATTCATATGTTACTTCTTCTGCCATTAATTCTTCAGGTAAATTATCTATAATATTTATTAATGCTTCTTTTTTACCTGTATTTTTAACTTCAATATTATATTCTATTTCTTGATCATTTTCCAAGTCTTCACCCTCTGTTACACTTTTTTGTGTAACAGTTATGTTAGCATATTTAGCCCCATATTCTTCTAAATTTCCTCTATACTCTTCTTCTTCGCCATTTTCATCATCCATATACGCTGTTGCAGTAAATGGTATATTCTTTTCTAGTAAACCATCTTTTATATTGTCTGCTGCAACCTCTATATAAAATGATTTTTCACCAGATTGCTTTGGATCAGCTTCTTCATCTTTTTCTACAATTTCTCCAGTATTGAACTCAAGTATTCTTGTTTTCTCGTCATATGTGTATTGTGGTTGTTCTTTAATATCATAAAAATTCCATTCATCCGCTAATTTAATTTTTACTTTTGCATCATTTATTTTCTCCGCACCTAAATTTACAACACTTACACAAAATGCAACTTTATTTTCTGTATCTGTTGCAATTACCTTCTCTGCTGGGAAAACCTCTACTCTTATTTTACCTTTTTTGGCATAAGCCATTTTTTTAATAATAGTCTCTTCTTTACCTTCACTAGATATCGTTAATGTTGCCGTTATAGTAGCTACATTTTTAACTCTTACTTGTAAAGAAAATTCATGACTCTCTTCATTTTTTAATGTTCCAATATTTTCTGTAATATCTTTTATATCTTCATGTTCAACAAATAATTCATTTCTACCTTTATACTCATTGTCATCATCTCCAACAATATATGAACCATCTTTTGTTACGTATACAGTATCATTTGGAACTGTTGCAACTGCTTTTATTCCATTTACCGTACTTCCTGTATTATTTGTTATTTTATAAGTATAGGTAATAACTTCACCTTGGCGAACTATCCCTTTGTCTTCGATTATTTGGTCTCCAACTTTTGCAGTTATTTCAGCATCTAAATTTGCAGAAACAACCTCTTGTGCTCCTTGTTTAGCTTCTTGTGTGACAACGATTTCTTGTTGTGGCACTATTATATTAACACCTATATTTTTGCGATTTTTGCCAGCTTGTTCATAATCAATTCCATCAGCTGTTTCATTTGAATATACATAATAAGCATTTGTTTGAACTGATTCAATATCCTTTTTTACAATTATTGTAGCTGGTATAATCACATTTACACCATTTGAAATTGAATTTGATGTATATGCATTTTGAGTTCCATTTAATTCTACTCTTATAACCTTTTGGTTATTTCTATCTATTACTTCTGCTTTTTTGATACTTAAATTATCATTATACAATAATTGTGTTTCACCTAATACAACCTTTTCAACTTCTTGTGGTAATTGAATTTCAATTACAGGATTTTTAAATAAGTTATACTCTGGACTATTTGTTACAAGTGTTGCTGTTATTGTTGTTTCATTTTGTACACTATTTGTCCATTCCGTTTTATTAAAGTTGACATCAATTCTTGTTTTTGATTCTTTTATTTGTTCTTCATTTGTGTTTTCAAAATTATATTTTTCTTCTATAACCTCTTGTGTTTGTTTTTCTTCATTTTCTTGTGTTTGCTCAATTTCCTTTTGTACTCTATTTATACATTTTACTGTACTTTTTGATATAATTTTATCATTATTTAAATCTGTCATTGAAGCCTTTAAAGATTTTTTGTTTTCAATTTTTAAATCTCCAATTTTTACAGGTTTTGTTGTTTTTATTATTATTGAATTTTGCTCATTTTCATAGTTTATTTCAATTGTTCCATCATCATCTGACTTTGTATCTTTATTTACTTCTGCTAATTTATTTTGATTGCTGTCTAATACTTGTAAATTCCCATCTTCACCTAATATATCTAAAATATTTTGTTTATTAAATTTTAAGCCTTTATAAACAACATCTGAAGTTTCTGTTTCTTTGTCATTTTTATTTTTCAATGTATTTGTTAAAATAACATACATTTCATCTGCAATTTCTTTGTATCCTACTTTAACATTCATATATTCTGTATATTCCGTATCATTTGCAGTTCCATTTTTTACATTTGCATTGATAAATCCATTATAAATATCACTTGTTGTAACATTTGTTGAAATTAATCCAGATATATTTTCTGCAACTTCAAAATCTGCTTGAATATCTTTGCTTATTTGAGCCTCATTTTCATTATTCTTAATTTTTAAATCTTCTTTTCCAGTAAAACTTAGCACTCTTTTTTGATTTTCACCATTGTAG
Organism: uncultured Clostridia bacterium; assembly: GCA_934162615.1. GTDB lineage: Bacteria > Bacillota > Clostridia > TANB77 > CAG-508 > CAG-269. The sequence goes on along the minus strand of CAKPJK010000001.1, from coordinate 77,017 downwards.
CAATCTGAATCATAATAAAGATTTATTTGATATTCATCTCTTGCACCTGCAACATTTTCTGTATAGATGTTTCCATTGTCATCTTCATTATTTTCTGTAGTTATTTTTAACTCTCCACTGTCTTTGCTGTAAGTATAATTAACATCTTTACCGTTTTCATCGCCATTTGATGCTTTTGTAGATTTAGTAACAATTTCTACATTTTCTGGGTATCTATCGTTTATCTTAGGAGCGTTTATAATTACATTTGTCTCTTCTATTGGGGCATATTCTTGTCCTTCTTGATATTCAATTCCTGTTCTCAAGTTGGCTTGCACAAGGGTTCCTTGTTTTTCTCCCATCTTGTAATTTACGTATTTTTCAATATTTAATTCATAAATTGCATTTGTTTTTGTTTCGTCTATAATGCTTTTTACAGTATCTACAGCAATTGATATCACTAGCATCAATGAACTATTTACTAGCATTAACATTATGACTAACATTGAAATCATTTTTGTAATTATTTTTTTCATTTGATTTCATCCCCCTTAAGGTTCACATCTTTATTTTTCTTTTCTCATTTTTTCTTTTCTAACTATATTTTTCAATAATTTACCTTATTATAATTGTATACAATTTTATTTTCTTATTCAATAAGTAATTTTTTTATTTTTATTTATATTACAAAAAAGTGCTTCCACCTTACTAGGGAAGCACTTTTATAAGATTTTTTATTTAGTTTTTTAAATTTATATTACATTTTTGTTACAAACGTTATTTTTTATTAATTTTGTTCAGTACACTGTAAAAATTCGACAATTTTTATCAAAAATATAGTTAAAATTATACAGAAGTTATTTCCAATCTGGTAAATTTCTTCTTATTGCTCCAAATAAATTTGCTCTTATCATAGGAATATCTTTTTGAAGAGAAAAAATCATTTGTTTCATATCTTCTCTTTTAGAAGTTCCATCCATTGGGCATACTTTAGACATAACATTCAAATTGTTCTTTTTCACAAATCTTCTTGTTTCTTTTTCTGGAGTATATATTAATGGCCTTATTAATGTTATTCCTGTTCTATCCATATAACTAACTGGAGAAAATGTTCCAATACTTCCTGTATAAAACAAATTAAGTAAAAAGGTTTCTAATACGTCATCTTCATTATGCCCTAATGCAATCTTATTGCATCCTTCACGTACCGCTATTGAATTTATTACTCCTCTACGTAAATTTGCACATAATGAGCATGGATTTTTTTCTTTTCTTATGTCAAATACTATTTCTTGTGCGTGACTGTTTTCTATAAATAATGTTATTTCTAATTTATCACACATTTCTTGTAATAAATTTGTATCAAAATGTTCAAATCCTGGATTTATACTTATTGCTATTATGTCAAATTTTTTTGGATAGAATCGTTGTAATGCTTTGAAGGCATATAACATAGTTATTGAGTCTTTCCCTCCTGATAGACATATTGCTATTTTGTCATTTTCTTCTATCATTTTATAGTCTTCTATTGCTTTTCTCATATGACTTAGTATTCTTTGCATTGTTTTTCCTCCTAAATATGTAAACTTTTAAAAATCGAGATTTTCGTGGAAACTAAGCCACTCAATCTCGATTATTTTTTAATTTCCTCTAACTAATTTTACCATTGCATCTTTTAATGTTTCCAAACTATTTGTTGCATCTTCTTCATCTTTTCCTTTAACACCAAAATACAATTTGATTTTTGGCTCTGTTCCAGATGGACGAACACAACACCATGCGTTATTTTCCAATTGATAATATAAAACATTTGATTTAGGTAATCCCGTTTTACTTTCTGCACCTGTAGCCATATCTTTTATGTAATCTTTTTCAACATCTTTAAATGTTAAAACTTTGTAGTCTCCAATATTTTCAACATCTCTATTTCTCATTTCTGTCATCATTTCTTTTATTTTTTCAGCACCTTCAGCACCTTCTAAAACAATTGAAACTTGATCTTCTTTATAGAATCCATATTTTTTATAAATGTTATTCATTTGATCCCATAATGTTTCGTTGTTTGCTCTATAGTAACATGCAGCTTCGCATAGTGCCATTACTGCGGCAATACCATCTTTGTCTCTTGCATAGTCGCCTATTAAGCATCCATAACTTTCCTCAAATCCAAATACGTATTTATCGCCATCTGTTTTTTCTTCTTCTCTTTTCATGATAGCTCCAATGTTTTTAAATCCTGTTAAAACTTCAAAACATTCTAATCCGTAGTTTGAAGCAATTGCTTTTGCTAAGTCTGAAGAAACTATTGTTGTAATAAACATTCCTTTTTTAGGTAAAATTCCTTTTTCTTTCATTTGAGAAATTCTATATTCTGCAATTAATAATGCAGACATATTTCCTGTATATGTCATATATTCACCAGTTTTTGTGTCTTTAGCATAAATTCCTAATCTATCTGCATCAGGGTCTGTTGCTAAAACCACATCTGCATCTACTTTTTTAGCCAATTCAAGTGCTAATTTAAATGCTTTTTTATCTTCTGGATTTGGATAATCAACTGTTGGGAAGTTTCCATCTGGTTCTTTTTGTTCTGGAACAACATATAAATTTTGTATTCCTATTTCTTTTAAAAGTCTTTCTGCAACTGTATTTCCTGTTCCATGTAATGGTGTATAAACAACTTTTAAGTCTTTACCTTGTTCTTTTACAATTTCAGGATTTAATATTAAAGATTTTAAAGTGTTAATATATTTGTCGTCCATTTCTGTTCCAACAATATTAAATAATCCTTTTTCAATTGCTTCTTCTTTTGAGATTTCTTTAATTTCACTATATTCTACAACTGCTCTTACTTTTGCAATTATATCCTTATCTCTTGGAGCAACTATTTGTGCACCATCATCCCAGTAAACTTTGTATCCATTGTATTTTGGTGGATTATGACTTGCTGTAATCATAACACCTGCTGTGCATTTTAATTCTCTAACTGCAAATGATAGTTCTGGTACTGGTCTTAAGTTTTCGAATAAGTATGTTTTTATTCCATTTGCATTTAATATTAAAGCAGTTTGTAAACTGAATTCTTTTGACATTCTTCTTGAGTCATAACTTATTGCTACACCTTTATCTTGTGTTCCTTGTTCTTTTATGTAATTTGCTAACCCCTGTGTTGCTTTTCCTACTGTGTATTTGTTCATTCTGTTTGTTCCAGCTCCAATTACACCTCTTAATCCTGCTGTTCCAAATTCTAGTTCTTTGTAAAATCTGTCTTCTATTTCTTTTTCGTCATCTTTTATTTCTAACAATTCTTTTTTTGTTTCTTCGTCAAAGTCTGGACTTTCACACCATTTTTTGTATTCTTCTAAATAATTTTTCATTTTATCAATCCTTTCTTTTCTGTCATTAAGGACGCCCTTTTTTGACAATTTTTATTATGTCATTAGACTTGCGTTTTTGACAATAATTTTTGATATGATTATAATATCATTATTTGAAAAATAAATAAAGAGTTTTTGGAAAATTATTTGAGAAGTTAAAAATAGAGTAGGCTAACTCATATTTTACTAACCTACTCTTTTATTTTATTTTAAATGATGGAAATCCTCATATAATTTTCTAGCAGTACTTGGACAATCAACTCCAGCACTATCAGCATTCTTTACAGGTGCAAATTCTTCTTCTCTCTTAACTCTAAGAATTGCCATATCATCAACCTCACCAAAAGCATCAAACAAGAAAGCCTCAAATTTATATGCATTTGGAGAATCTGGAACTACTAAGTTTCCATCTTTATCAATATATTTAGCTTTTTTAAAAGCACTGTGGTATGGTAATGGTGTTTGACCCATTCTTTCTACTGCATCAATACTAAACAAATTGCAAAGTATATGTGATTCACCATATAAAAGTTCACCATTTTTATCTGTTGCCTCTGCCATTTCATCAGTAATTTCTGAATATTCTATAACACCTGGTTTTCCATTTCTTTTGCAGAAAACACCAACTTTTTCATGTGGATTTGCTTTAACAATTGATTTACAAGCAACTGTAACACCTTTATCAATAGCAACTCCCATAAGTACTGGGTCTACCATTTTTACAAGGCAGTTATCAACACCACCTATAAATACCCATTCTACACCAAGTTGTCTCATTTTTTCAGTCATACCACTTTTTACTAATGATTCATAAATTCCACCATGTCCATCAGCAGCTTGTTTTATTAATCCATCTTCACCTATTAATATTTTTCCTTCTGTATCTACCATTGGTAATTCACCTTGAATAAAGAAAAATATATTCTTGTCTTTTTGATATCCAAAATATTTATTTTTTTCAAAGAAATTTACTGTTTCTTCATTATTTTCTCTACTTGTCATTATAAACCATGGTATAGTAACATCATATTTTTTTCCTGCTTCTTTTAGCCCCTCACTTAATAATTCAAATAAAGATTTGTGCGAATCTAAACCTATATCATAAGTTCCTTTTGGTCCGCTATGTCCAAGTCTTGTTCCTTGTCCTCCAGCCATAGTAACTGCAGCAAGTTTTCCTTCTTGTATTGCATGTTTTCCAATATTTTCATAATATTTATAATCATCATATAATTTGTTTTTATCCAAATAATCCATTGGTTCTATTTTATCATCATTAGATAATTTTTCACTTTTTGTGTTATCATATAAACTTTTTATCAATTCAAAATTTATATTCATTATTTGATCTAATAACTGCTTTTGTTTTCTTTCATCCAAATTTTCATAACCATTCAATAAATGTTCTTGATTGTATTTTTTTAATATAGCTTTTGCTTCTTCTACTGTATTATCCATATTCATTCTTCCTTTCGTTAGCACTTTAACTGCTACATTTTTATTATGTACTTTCTACTTTATACTATTTATTGAAATTTATCAAGTATTTTTTAAAATTTTTATAATAATTTTTCTACACCTGACATTGATAATATTCGAGTATAATTTTTTTCTATATTGCTTGCATCTTCTTTAATTTCGTTTATATCATAACAATCTACAACTTTTACATCAGTATTGTTTATCCAATTTTCTATATTTCTATTCATATTTTCTATATAATTTTCTTTTCCTTTTATAAAGATTAATGTTTCTTTTCCTTCCTTATTTGCATTTTTTACTTCTTTAAATTTATCCAAATCATTGTTTTTCCAGTCTATTTTTGTTATTCTTTCTTTGTCTTCTTTTGCCAAATTTACATTTTCTAAAACTTTATTTACTGTATTATCTAAATTATTTTCTGTCATTATTATTACATTTTTATTCTTTTTTAAATTTTCATTAATATAAGGTAAACTCATCATTTCAAAATGATAATCACTTGCAAAAAACAAGCATATTTTTTCTTTTCTTTTGTTTTTTCTCATCATAAGAATATCAACCCTTTCACTTTACAAAGTTTTTTTCTTTAGTGTAATCTTATTTTTGATTACTGGTAAATTTTACCATTTATTTTTTTGTGTGTCAAGAAAAAATTGGAAAATATTTCAAATTTATTTCAGAAATATTTCAATTATATTTCAAAAATTGCTCTATAATTAAAAATCACCTTTATTTTTTTATTTGTATAATTTTATCTAAATTGTAAATAATTAAATTAAAGAATTTTTTAGAAAAAAAGTTTATTGGAGGTAACATATGAAAAAATTATTAAACAACAAAAAAAATTCCAAATTAGGAATTATCCTAACTTTAATTTTATTATTAATTATATATACAATAATCTGTGCTTTTTCTTATGTTCAAGCAGTATCAACAGATATAAGTAACAGTGTTTTTAGATTACACGTTTTGGCAAATAGCAACAGTGATAAGGATCAAGCCTTAAAATACAAAGTAAGAGATAATTTACTTAAATATATGAATGGTCTTTGCTCAAATTGTACTTCTAAAAATGAAGCAATAAAAATTGTAACAGAGCATCAAGATGAATTTAAACAGGTTGCTTTAGATACCATTCACAACGAAGGATATTCATATGATGTAAAAATAAATATTGGAAATTTTGAATTTCCAACAAAACAATATGGTGATATTTCGCTCCCTGCAGGTTATTATGATGCTCTAAGAGTTGAAATTGGTGAAGCAAAAGGTCGTAATTGGTGGTGTGTGATGTTCCCTTCTTTATGTTTTATTGATGTTTCGTCAGGGTTTGTTCCAGAAGAGTCCAAAGAGGAGTTACAAAAAGTTTTATCTGATGAGGAATATTCATTAATTTCTGACAGTTCAAATTCTAGTATAAAGTTTAAATTTAAATTACTTGAATTGTTTGCAAATAATAGCCTCCTTACTGCTAAAAATTTCTAATTATACTTGCAATACGTCACTCTTTATGGTATATTATGCATACGAAGTTATATTAAATTCAGGGGGAATCAATTTGGAAAAATTAGTAATAACAGGACCAACACCTTTAAAAGGTGAAGTAGAAATAAGCGGAGCAAAAAATGCGGCAGTAGCACTGCTACCAGCCACATTATTAATAGATGGAGTTTGCACAATAACAAATGTGCCAAATATAAGTGATGTTCAAATTTTATGCAAAATTTTAAAAAAAATGGGTGCTAAAATTAATTGGACAGGAAAAAATGAATTAACAATCGATACAACAAATATAACAACAACTCAAGCCCCTCTTGATTTAACAAGTAAATTTAGAGCTTCTTATTATCTTATTGGAGCAATGCTTGGTAGAACTGGAGAAATTGAAGTTGGTATGCCAGGAGGATGCAACTTAGGTGCAAGACCAATTGACCAACATATTAAAGGATTTGAACTATTAGGGGCAAATGTTGAAGTTGGCAAAGGAACAATTAGTGCAAAAGCCTCTTGTCTAAAAGGTGCACACATATATATGGACGTTGTTTCAGTTGGAGCAACAATAAATATTATGCTTGCCAGTGTTTTAGCAAAAGGTACAACTACAATTGACAATGCTGCTAAAGAGCCTCATATTGTTGATGTTGCTAACTTTTTAAATACAATGGGTGCAGATATTAGAGGTGCTGGAACAGATGTTATAAAAATAAATGGTGTTGAAAAATTACATGGAAATGCTACATATTCTGTTGTTCCAGATCAAATAGAAGCAGGTACATTTATGCTTGCAGCCATTGCATCTAAAGGTGATTTGCTTATAAAAAATTGTATTACAAAACATTTGGAACCTTTAACTGCAAAAATTGTGGAAATTGGTGGAAATGTTGAAGATAATGGTGATAGTATTAGAGTTTGGTATAGTAAACGTCCTAATAAAGCAAATATTAAAACATTACCTTATCCAGGTTTTCCAACAGATTTACAACCTCAAATGGGTGTTGTTTTAGCAACCGCAAATGGTACAAGCATTATAAACGAAAGTATTTGGGAATCAAGATTCCAATATACTGCCGAATTAAATAAGATGGGTGCAAATATTACAGCACAAGGAAAAACTGCCATATTTGAAGGTGTAGACGAATTATTTGGAGCACCAGTTTATTCTACAGATTTACGTGCAGGCGCTGCCTTAATTGTTGCAGGTATATCTGCAAATGGTATAACAGAAGTTTACAACCTTAGTCACATAGATAGAGGTTATGAAAACATTGAAGAGAAGTTTAGAAAAATTGGAGCAAATATAAAAAGAGTAAATGAATAATTTTTGATAAAATAAAGTGGATATATAGTTTTATAGTGTCCATTTTATTTCTAACTATAGTAAAAGAAATAGAAAGAAGTACACATTATGTTTAATTTTTGTAGTTTATATAGTGGAAGCAGTGGAAACAGTTTATATGTTGAAACAGAAAATACTAGACTATTAATAGATGCAGGAGTTAGTAGTAAAAAAATTGAATCTGCTTTAACAAACCTTGATGTTGACCCTGCTTCTATAAATGGTATATTAATAACACATGAACATTCAGACCATGTTCAAGGTTTAGGAACATTTGCAAAAAAATTTAATTTACCTATATATGTAAATCAAAAAACTTTAGATGCAATGCCTAAACAGAGAGATAAGATAAAAGAAGAAAATATAAATAATATTAAAATAGAAGAAAAATTCGAAATTGGTGATTTACAAATAAAGCCTTTTGCAATTCCACATGATGCAGCAAATCCCTGCGGTTTTAATATCTTTAAGGGAGACCAAAAAATAAGTATTGCAACAGATATTGGCCATATGACAAATGGTATTTTAAAAAATTTGGAAGATAGTATTTTTGTTTTATTAGAATCAAATTATGATCCCGAAGTACTTAAATTTTCTAGATACCCTTACATATTAAAATCACGAATTGCAGGTCCAAATGGTCATTTGCCTAACGAAACAGCGGGAAAAACAATTGCACATTTATTACAATCTGGTCTTAAACAAGCAACTCTTGGACATTTAAGTAAAGAAAGTAATTTTCCGGAATTGGCATATAAAACAGTTATTGATGAGATTATTTCTAATAGCAATTATAATGAAAATTCATTAAAATTAAATGTTGCAAGTCGCGATGTTCCAGGAACACGTTTTTCTTTTTAATGTTCTTTTGTGGTCATCAGTTCCCAAAATGACATTTTATTTGGTTATAGGTATTCCATCTAAAAAACCTAAATATTTAATTTAAGGATTTAAAATGTTAACAATAAATATAATATGTATCGGAAAAGTAAAAGAAAAATTTTTTAGAGATGCAATTGATGAATACTCAAAAAGGCTCTCAAAATATTGCAAATTAAATATTTTAGAACTTCCAGACGAAAAAATTCCGGACAAAACTAACTTAAATATTGAAAATGAAATTAAAACAAAAGAATGCAATAATATTATTAATCATATAAAAAAAGATTCTTATGTTATTTGTTTAGATTTAAAAGGTAAGGAACTTTCTTCTGAAGAATTCTCTAAAAACATTGAAAATATATCTATGCAGTCTAGTCAAATCACATTTATAATTGGTGGCTCTTTAGGTCTAACCGAAAAACTTTTAGGTTTATCTAACCAAAAAATATGCTTTTCGAAAATGACTTTTCCACATCAATTAATTCGTGTATTTTTACTAGAGCAAATTTTCAGAGCTTTTAAAATTTCTAATGGTGAAACTTACCATAGATAATTTATATAATTGTAGGGAAAATAACTTTTATTGATTGTGTAAAAAGTGGGACACAAAAAAAATTAAAAATAAAATATCAAAATATTGGGGGATATCATGATAGACTTATCTTCCCTACAAAATTAAAAACATTATTAAATTTTTTTTTTGATTTTTTTTAAGATTATGATTGCTAGTATTTTAGTAATCATTTTTTTGACTATTAAAAAATTGATTATAAATAATATGATTTTAAAAATCATAAGACCTCCTGTATGTTGATTTCTTTATTACTTTAAATTTTATTAGCCTTTAAGATTTTTATTTTAAACTTTTTATGGGCATATTATATATCAGTTTTCATAAAAAGTCAACAAAAAGATTTCGACAAAAATCGACAATAAACAAAAAGATTGCAGTTTATGGACCATAAAATTCTTATTATTAAAATAGTATTTTACATACAATAATACTTGTTACAATACCAACAAAATCTGCTATCAAAGCAGCCCATAAAACAAATCTCGTCTTTTTTATTCCAACACTACTTGTATAAACAGCAATCGTATAAACAGTAGTCTCAGTTGAACCCATTATTACAGATGCAATTAAACCAATATTTGAATCAACGCCAAAATTTTTCATAATATCTGTTGCTACAGCGACAGAAGCACTACCTGAAATTGGTCTTATCAATGCAAGCGGCAAAATTTCTGTAGGAAAATTAACAATGTTTAAAAGTGGATTTAAAAATTTCACAACAGCATCAATTATCCCTGAACTTCTTAGCACTCCAATTGCTACAAACAATCCAACTAATGTAGGAAAAATGTTGTAAATAATTTTTATTCCATCTTTTGCGCCTTCTAAAAAAATATCAAATACTTTTTTTCTTTCTAATATTCCATATAATATTATAATTATTATCATTAATGGCATTGCTAAATTAGAAAAATATTCTATAAATTTCAATGTAAAACCACCTCTTTTTTGCAAAAATATATTGTATAATTTTGATTTTATATTTTGCTTATAAATTTTATTTACCTAATTTTATAAAAATTTTTGTAGCAGTAATTCCCGCAATTGCTGCACATATTGTTGCAATCCACACCGGAACAATAATTGCTGTTGGATTATTTGACCCTAGTGAGTTTCGTATAGCTATTACCGTGGTTGGTATAAGTTGAATCGAAGCCGTGTTTAATACAATAAACATTGCCATATCATTTGTTAATACTTTTTTATTATTATTTCTATCTTGCATTGTTTGCATTGCCTTAATGCCTAGTGGTGTTGCAGCATTTCCTAATCCTAATATGTTTGCTACCATGTTCATAGATATTTTTTCGTATATGTCAGTATTTTTTTCTATTTTTGGAAATAAGACTTTTATTATTGGTTTTAGAAACTTTGTGATTTTCTTCATTGCCGTTGTTTTACTGGCTATCTGCATTATTCCGTTCCATAAACACATTGTTCCAAGTAAAGTGATACATAAATTCACCGCTGAATTTGCACTTTCAAATATTGAATTATTTATATTTTTTAAATTTCCTGATAAAATTGCATATATTATTGATATTATTAAAAATGATGGCCATAATATATTTAACATTCAAATCACCTATATAATTTTATTAGTTTTTTTTCTGTTTATTACTTATTAATTGTAGTTCGGTTTCACATTTATTGTTACTACACATATTCCATAAATTGTAACACCTTTATGTCATTTTTGACATTTTTTGTCATTTTTTAATTGACCAATCGAAATATTTGTGCTATAGTTAATATGAAATCAATAATGGATTTATTAAAAAGTATCATTGAGGAGGAAAAACATGAAAGCTACAGGAATTATAAGAAGAGTTGACGAACTTGGAAGAGTAGTTATACCAATAGAAATTAGAAACCAGTTTAATATAATTGAAAAAGACCCTATTGAAATATACGTTGATGATTCTTCTATCATATTAAAAAAATACGAACCAGATTGTATTTTTTGTGGAAATACAGAGGATTTAATTGAATACAAAGGGAAACTTGTATGCAAAAATTGCTCTGATGAATTAAATATATTACAAAAAAAATAGATATATAGGAAGGCTCCCTATATATCTATTTTTATATAAATTGTTGATATACATCATTTTTATTCATATTTCTATCTTTTGCAACTTTCTTTATAATATCTTTTTTTGATAATCCTTGCTTTTCATAAAATTTATAATGTTCTTCTATAGTAAGGTTATTTAGAGAATTTTCTTCTTCAACTTCTTTATTTTCCTCTATAATCAATACAATTTCACCTTTTAAATTTTCTGCCTTTTGAATTATTTCATCTATATTTCCCCTAATAAATTCTTCATGTATTTTTGTTATTTCCCTAGCCAAAGTGACTTTTCTATCTTGTATCAATACTTTTTGAAGGTCTTTTAAAGTTGTTTCTAATTTATGTGGTGCTTCATAAATTATTATTGTTTTATTCGCTTTTTCTATTTCTTCTAATTTCTTTTTTCTTAATTTTTTATTTAATGGTAAAAATCCTAAAAATGTGAATTCTTTTGTGTCTATTCCTGAACAAATCAAGGAATTTATCATTGCACATGCTCCTGGAATTGGAACAATATTTATTCCTAATTCTATACATTTTTTTATAACTTCTTCTCCAGGGTCACAAATTCCTGGTGTTCCAGCGTCTGATACTAGTGCAATGTTTTGACCTTCTTGCAATTTTTCAATTAACACATCTGATTTTGTTTCTTCGTTGTGTCTGTGGTAACTTATCATTGGTTTTGATATTTCTAAATGATTTAGTAATTTTAGCGTATGTCTTGTATCCTCTGCTGCTATCAAATCTGCTTCTTGTAATGTTTTTATTGCTCTTAATGTTATATCATCTAAATTTCCTATTGGTGTTGCCACTATATATAAAGTTCCTTTTTCCATTATTTTTTTCTTTCCTTCCTCATGTAAAGTTTGCTAAAAAATTGAAAATTTTATTTTTAATAATTACATTTTTTTAGTATTTTTTTATTAATTTTCAACATTTTTTCTTTTGTTATATATCTCAAAAATTTCATCAGTATAACTTCCATCATCGTTATATATGTACAAATCTTCTTTAAATTTCAAAAATGGTTTTGCATTTTTTACTCCTTTAATTAATACTAATTTTGGTGGCTCTTTTTTATGTGAACATACAAATCTTATTTCTTTTGGCTCAATTTTATATTGTCTCATATATGCAATGATATCAACTAATCTTTCTGGCCTGTGAACCATATAAAATTCGCCTTTATCTTTTAACAATTTATTAGATATTTTTATATAATCTTCTAACTTTGCTAATACCTCATGTCTTGAAATTAACTTTTTTTCTTCTTCGTTTACTATTCCTGTATTTTCTTTTTTATATGGTGGATTTGTTACTATAGCATCAAAAGAATTTCTTTCATATATATTGTCCAAATTTATTATATTTTCATTTATTATTTCAAATTTATTTTCTAGATTATTTAATTTTGAACTTCTTTTTGCCATATCTGCAACTTCTTTTTGAACCTCTACACCTACTATTTTTTCTAAGTTTGTTTTTCCACATAATAAAATTGATATTATTCCTGTACCTGTTCCTAAATCTAATACTTTTGCATTTTTCTTTATATTTTTTGCAAAGTCTGATAATAATACTGCATCAATTCCAAAACAGAACCCTTTTGTGTTTTGGATTATTTTTAGGTTTTTGAATTCTAAGTCGTCTATTCTTTCATTTTCTTTTAATTCTATTTCCATGTTTTTCTCTTTCTTCTTTATTTTATATTAAAATGTTACAACAATTTTGGATAAAAAAAGACTAGGATTTGTTTAGCGACACCTAGTCTTTTTTATTTATCTTTGAAACCATTTATTGCAATTGCTAAATACATATTAGCACATAATTTATTATATGTCAAATTTTTCAATTTATTCATCTAACTACATATTAACAATTTTCACATCAATTTAATACTATATTATAAATATTTTAATAAAAGAAAGAAGTGTTTCTATGCCAACTTTATATAGATGTGAAAAAAATAAAAATAATTGCAAATGTCCTCTACCTCCTCCACCCAAAAATTTAGTACCACCACCACCTCCTCCTCCAAAACCAAAGCCACCACCAAAAAAACCTTCTCCTCCTAAAAAGAAAAAGCTTAATTTTAAAACTTGCAAAAAAAATACAATTAATTCTTTAAATGAAGTTGAACATTTTTTAAATGATTTTCAAGGTTTCTGGGATTATGTTAAATTATATAAAAATGTTTCAAATATTTTTAATAGAAAGAATCATTAAAATATTTACAAATTAGTATATATTAATTTACTATTGACAATAAACAGATTTTATATTAATATTAAATCGCCGACTTGCTTAGTGGCAGGAAGGAGGTTTATTTCTTAAATGAAAGACTTGTTAGATTTGCTAAAGCTTATACTAATTTATTACATAATAAAATATCTAAGCAAATAGCAAAAAGAAAGACTGGGAAAAATGTTTTGAGAGACATTCCCAGTCCTTTTTTGTTTATTTCTTTTTGAAAAACTTGTTTTGCAATTGCTAAATATATATTAACACATACTTTACCATATGTCAAATTTTTCAAACTATTTTCTCACATAAAACTCCTCAAAATCACTAGATGCCTGACCATTAACCAAGAATTTAACCTTATTAACCTCATTTAACTCAGTAACAGTATTAACAATTGAATAAATTAAATTATTTTTAAGCATACTATCATCTTTATTATAATTCAAAATCTCAGAAGAAAAATCCAAAGTTAAACATTCTTTATCTAATGAAGCATTTAAAAGTTTAGTATTTTCAGGGATAACAACTTTTAATTTATCATTTTTAGGACCAGAAATTAAAAGCTCAACCAAAGTATTATAAGGTGATTTTATTAAATCTTTTACATTTACAAGTCTTGCCTCTGGCTTTAAAAGACCGGTTTCTTTATCTGCAAAATATAAACTCACAATTGTTTCTCTTGACTGCTCATCAGATATTTCCTCTTGTGGAACATATTCGTTTTGAATTTCATTGCTCTTCTTTTGTTTAACAAATTTAATTGCAAAATATCCTATAACTACAATTAAAATTACTGAAATTATAAATAAAATTAAAATTTTTTTATTTTTCATAGCGTCCTCCCCATTTCACTTATTTTTATATTCAATAGTATTATTTGTTTGTCCAAAATATGCAAAAATTTAGTGGCTATTTCCATTTTTTTACATTTGACAAATGGTCATTTTCCGTATAAAATTAGGGTGTATAAATTATTTAAAAAACCTCATAGCCCTAACAAAAAAACAGTAATTTATACATGGGATGTTTAAACGAGCGAGAGGAGAAATAAATTATGGAAAAAGTTTTACATGTAGGATTAGACGTAGGCTCAACAACCGTAAAAATAATAGTGATGGATGAAAATCAAAACACAATATATAAAGACTATCAAAGACACTTTTCAGACACGAAAAACACAGTATGCAATGTACTAGAAAACTTAGCAAAAATGTATCCAGAAAACGCATTTACAATAGCACTAACAGGTTCTGGTGCAATGTCTGCAAGTAAATTTTTAGGCGTAGAATTCATACAAGAAGTTGTATCATGCAAAAGGTCTGTTGAAAAATATATTCCACAAACTGATGTAGTAATCGAACTTGGTGGAGAAGATGCAAAAATCATATATTTTGGAAAATCAATTGAACAAAGAATGAACGGAACTTGTGCTGGTGGAACTGGTGCTTTCTTAGACCAAATGGCATCACTTTTACACACAGATACTGCAGGTCTAAATGAATTAGCAAAAGATTACAAAACGATATACCCAATTGCATCAAGATGCGGTGTTTTCGCAAAAACAGATATACAACCTTTAATAAATGAAGGTGCAGCAAAAGAAGATATTGCAGCATCAATTTTCCAAGCAGTTGTTAATCAAACAATTAGTGGACTTGCTTGCGGAAGACCAATTAGAGGAAATGTAGCATTTTTAGGTGGTCCATTAAGTTACTTACCAGAATTAAGAAAAAGATTTATAGAAACACTTAATTTAACACCTGAAGAAGTAATTGTGCCTGAAGAAGCCCATCTATTAGTAGCTAAAGGGGCAGCCCTTGATTCCCTAAATAAAAAACCAATAACTGTTGAGGAATTGAAACAAAAAATAGAAAATTTAAGAAATTCACAAGATAATACAACACATCCAATTGAACCATTATTCAAAAATAAAGAAGATTACGAAAATTTCAAAGAAAGACATGACAAAGCAAAAGTTGCAAGAACTGAACTTTCTACATATGAAGGTGACTGTTACATTGGAATTGACGCAGGTTCAACAACTACAAAATTAGTATTAATTGATAAAGATGGAAACTTGCTATATTCATTATATGGTAGCAATGAAGGTAACCCACTAAAAAGTGTTATGAATATGCTAAAAAAATTATACGAAGTCCTACCAGAGAAAGCAATCCTTAGGTATAGCGGTGTTACAGGATATGGTGAAAAACTAATTCAAACAGCACTAAATGTTGATTTAAATGAAATAGAGACAATTGCACATTACACTGCTGCAAAACAATTTGAACCTGATGTAACTGCAATAATCGATATTGGTGGACAAGATATGAAATATATCAAAATGAAAAATGGAGCAATAGACAATATCATGCTAAATGAAGCATGTTCATCTGGATGTGGTTCATTTATAGAAACATTTGCAAAGAGTCTAAACTTAGAAATTTCACAATTTGTTAAAGAAGCAATTGAAGCAAAAAGACCAGTTGATTTAGGTTCAAGATGTACAGTATTTATGAACTCTAAAATAAAACAAGCTCAAAAAGAAGGCTATACAGTAGGAGATATTTCAAGTGGGCTTTCATATTCAGTTATAAAAAATGCTATTCAAAAAGTTATGAAAGTTAGGGATACGGCCACTTTGGGAGACCACATTGTAGTACAAGGTGGAACATTCTACAATGATGCAGTATTAAGAGCATTTGAAAAAATAGTTGGAAAAGATGTTGTAAGACCAGACATTGCAGGTCTAATGGGTGCATATGGAATGGCTTTACTTTCAAAAGAACAATATGAATCAAACCTAGATATGGAATACAAATCAACTATTTTAAAAGCAGATGAATTAGATAAATTAGAAATTAAAGTAACTCATGCAAGATGTAACAATTGTGAAAATCATTGTAAATTAACAATAAATAAATTTAGCAATGGTGCAATACACGTATCTGGTAACCGTTGTGAAAAAGGTGCAGGTATTACAACAAATAAAAAGAATTTACCAAACTTAGTACAATACAAATATCAAAGAATATTTGATTATAAACCACTTGAAGAACAATATGCAACTAGAGGAACTATAGGAATTCCAAGAGTTTTAAATATGTATGAAGATTATCCATTCTGGTTCACATTCCTCACAAGTCTAGGCTTTAGGGTAATTATATCAGATAAAAGTACAAGAAAAACATATGAAAAAGGAATGGAATCTATGCCATCTGAATCCGTATGTTATCCAGCAAAAATCTCTCATGGACATATTGAAAACTTAATTGAAAAAGGAATAAAAACTATTTTCTACCCTTGTATGCCTTATTCAAGAAAAGAATATAAAAAAGCAGACAACCACTACAATTGTCCAATAGTAATCTCATATTCAGAAGTACTAAAAAATAATGTTGAAAATTTAAAAACACATAATATAAAATTTATGAATCCATTCTTACCATTTGAAACTAAAAATCTAGTTAAAAAAATAATGGAATTAGATGAATTCAAAGAATATAACTTTACTAAAAAAGAATTATTAGAAGCTGCAGAAAAAGCAGAGGCAGAATATCAAAAATGTAAAAAAGACATACGAGACAAAGGTACAGAAACCGTAAGATATATTGAAGAAAACAACCTAAGAGGAATTGTTTTAGCAGGAAGACCTTATCACATCGACCCAGAAATAAACCATGGTATAGATACTTTAATTACATCATTAGGATTATGTGTTCTAACAGAAGACAGCGTATCTGACAAAACAGAAGCAAAACGTCCAATAAGAGTTGTGGACCAATGGGTATTCCACGCAAGACTTTACGCAGCAGCAGACTTTGTTGGTAAACATGATAACTTAGAATTAGTACAATTAAATTCATTTGGATGCGGTGTTGACGCAGTAACAACAGACCAAGTTGAAGAAATTTTGTCAAGTTATGATAAAATGTACACACTAATAAAAATAGATGAAGTTAATAACCTAGGCGCTGTAAGAATTCGTATTCGTTCACTTCTAGCAAGTATGAATAAACGTATAGCAAAAAAACAAGAAGAAAAAGCCGATGGTGACTACGGATTAAAGAAAAAAATCTTTACAAAAGAAATGAAAAAAGATTACACAATTTTAATCCCTCAAATGGCACCAGTACATTTTGATTTATTGGAATCTGCCGTACAAGCCGCAGGTTATAATGCTGTATTACTAAGAGAATGCACTCAACATACCGTAGAAACAGGTTTAAAATATGTAAATAACGATGCTTGTTACCCATCAATTTTAGTAACAGGACAAATGATTGAAGCTCTTGAATCTGGAAAATATGATTTAAATAAAACTGCATTAATCATGTCACAAACAGGTGGTGGATGTAGAGCAACAAACTATATAGGATTCATAAGAAAAGCTCTTAAAGACGCAGGATTTAGCAATGTACCAGTAATATCATTCAATGTTGTTGGTATGGAAAAAATGCCAGGATTTAAAATAACACCAAAATTAATTGAAGGATTAATAAAATCTGTTGTTTATGGTGATTTATTACAAAAAATGCTTACAAAAAACAGAGCATATGAAGTAAACAAAGGTGAAACTCAAAAACTATATGACGAGTGGATGGCTAAATGTAAACAAATGGTTAAAAAGTCAACAAATAAACAATTTAAGCAAAGTATTTATGATATTGTAAATGATTTTGAAAAAATTGAATTAGATACATCTATTAAAAAGCCTAAAGTAGGAATCGTTGGAGAAGTATTAATTAAATACCATCCATTTGGAAATAACTACGCAGCAGAAATGCTTGAAAAAGAAGGAGCAGAAGTTATTTTACCAGACTTTATGGGATTTGTTAAATTTATGGCAACACATAAAATTACATTTAATAGTTTATTAAATATAAATAAAACATCTGCAAAAATAAGTAAAATAGCAATAAAATTAATCGATATATTAGAAAAAGATGAAAAGATTGCATTGGCAAATTCTAAAAAAGGATATTTACAACCTTGTGATATTTGGCACTTAGAAGATAAAGTAAAAGACGTTTTATCTATTGGAAATCAAACTGGTGAAGGTTGGTTCTTAACTGCAGAAATGATTGAATATATGGAACATGATATTCCAAATATCATATGTGTTCAACCTTTTGCTTGTCTACCAAATCACGTTGTTGGTAAAGGTGTTATCAAAACAATTAGAGAAAAATATCCGGAGGCTAATATTTCTCCTGTTGATTATGACCCAGGTGCTAGTGAGACTAACCAGGCTAATAGAATTAAATTGTTGATGACTGTTGCTAAGGATAATTTGCAACGTCAGGAAAATGAGAAAAAGTCTTTGGAGATTGAAAATAAAGATGTAGAAAAAAATATTGAAACTACTGAAAAAGTTTAAAATTGTACTAAATTTTATTTTATAATTAAATTTCTAATATAAAATATATTTATAGTTAATATGAATTTTTTCGTAAATATTGACATATAATAAAATATGTAGTATACTACAAATAGCTTAAGCAAATAACAAAAATGTTTTTCAGTTCTTTCATGAACTTATAAAAGAACAGGATGCCAGTCCTGTTCTTTTTAAATTTCAATCACTTTCCAAAAACTCTAAAAGTTTTAATATTAAAATGATTTTCAACATGTTTTTCAATTCATTCATTCACTTCACCTCCTTTTTGAAGGCAAAGTAATTATATAATAAATATTTACTTATTGCAATTATTATTTTAAGTTTTGAAGAATAAATTTCTTCGCTTCCCTATACCCCAACTCATAAAAATAATCCATTTTACTCATATCCAAAAGAGAAATCTTTTTACTTTTTATTTTAATTAAATAATCAGCACCACTAAGCTCATGTTTCGAAAGTTCCTTACCCATTAATGCAAAAGAACGAACAGCAACATCAACTAAGTTTTTACAACAATTATCATCAACTTCATTTTCAAACACTACACTTACAACTTTATCAGCACCCAAAAATCTAAGTTCTCTCCAAGGCACATTTTCCCTAATTCCACCATCAACTAATTTTCTATTATTAAAATCACATGGTGAAAAAACAGATGGAAAACTGCAACTAGCCTGAACACAATTTCCAATATTTGCATCATTTACAAAAATTGTATTATCCGAAAAAGCTCTTATTTTAGAAGATGTAAAACAAATTACATCACCTGTATTCATATCAACACTTGGAATTGCAAGTGGCATTTTAATATCAGAAATATTGTTAATATTTTTTTCTCTACAAATTTTATTAATTAATTTTTTAATTGATTTACCAGAATTTAAACCGTCAATTATTATCGTCCCTGTTAAAGTAATTCCAAAAAATAATTTAAATATATTTTTTAATTCTACATATTTTATTTTTTTACAATATTTTTTAAAAATAAAATAAATATCATCTGCTTTATATCCAGCTGCATATAAAGTTGCTACTATACTTCCCGACGATGTTCCTCCTATATAATTTATTTTTATTTTTTCTTCTTCAAATGCCTTTAATACTCCAATATGTGCAGCTCCTTTTGCACCACCGCCAGATAATGCTAAACCTAAATTCATAATAATCACCTTATACTATTTTATTAATTTTAATTTTATTTGTTACGTTAATTTTTTAATATTTTTATAAATTAAATTTAAATAATTAAAAATAATATAAATTAATTAATTTTAATTTATATTATTTTTAATAAATATAATTTATTTTTTTTTATTTTTATGTTATATTAATAAAGAAGGGATTGATTTAATTGGAAAATAATTATTATGATATATTAGAAGTAAGTAAAAATGCATCACCAGAGATAATTGAAAAAGCCTATAAAACATTAGTAAAAAAATACCATCCAGATTTACAAAAAGACGAAGACAAAAATAAATATGAAGAAAAAATAAAAAAAATAAATGAAGCCTATAATATTTTATCAGATCCAGAAAAAAGAAAAAAATATGATTTAAATTTAAAAAATACAGAAATTTCAATTAATGATTATAATTCATTATATCAAGAAAATATTAATTTAAAAAATAATTTAAATATATTAAAAGAAAAATTAAATTATTTAAATAATATTCAAAACAATTATAGTGAAAATAATTTAAACTATGATAATTTAGAAAATAATAAAAATAATTATGAAAAAAATAATATTAATTCAGAATATAATGATAATTATTATAGAGAAAATGTTAATAATTCTAATTTAAAAAATAATGAGAATTATTCTAAAAATAATAATAAAAATAATTATAATAATATTAATTACAATAATTATTTTTCTAATTTTTTTATAAATATAAAAAATAAATTTAAAGATTTATTTGCTTTATTTATTACTATTTTAATTATTATTTTTATTTTCTTTATTTTATGGCATATTCCATTTACTAGAAATTATTTAATTAAATTATATAATGAAAATAGTATTTTACAATTTTTTATTAATTTATTTTTTAGACATTAAAATAAATTAAATAATTAATTTAAAAAAATATTATATATTGAAAAATTTATAATTTTTTCAAATATATAATATTTTTTTTATTTCAAACAATTTTATAATTTTACAATTTTTCTATTTCTTCTTTTGTAAGTCCTGTTGCTTGAATTATCACATCAATATCTATTTTTCGTTGTAATAATTTTCTTGCCACATTTTCTTTCTCTTCTTTTTTTCCTTTTTCTCTTCCGTTTAATTTCTCCTTCTTTAATTCCTTCTTCTCTTCCTTCTTTTATCCCCTTATAATATCCTGCATCTTCTGTTGCTTTTTGATCCATTATATATTTTTCTCTTAATTCTGCCAAATATCTTTCATGCTCATCATTGCTTATTTTTTCTAATTCTTTTTGGGCTTTTTTTATTGCTGCATTTTCATCCATATTTACCACCTCTGGATTTTCTATAAATTTTAACCATGGGTCCACCTGTTTTTTCTTGTTTTCTTTGTTCTTTATGAACTTTGGTAATTCAATTATATACAATTCCATGACATCTGTCAATATTGCTTGGTAGTATTCTTCCTCTCTTATTTGCCATTTTGTTTGATATTTGGGGATTTGTTTTAATGATTCTAATTCATAATCTGTTATTAATATTGCTATTGTTTTTTCTAATTCTGAATAATCTTTTCCTGCTTTTATACTTTTACTAAATAATCTACTCCAATAAAATAATAATCTTCTTTCTATATCATTTTTATCCACCACTTGCATCTCTATATCACAATTAATATTACTGTCTATTTTTGCTTTTATATCTAAAATTCCTACTTTGTCATCAAATAAATCTTTTTCAAGTATTGTATTATTGTCTAATTCGACATTCGTTATTTCTTTGCCAACTATTGAACTTATTAATGAAGCAGTTATATCTTCGTTTCCAATTTGTCCAAATATTCTTTTGAAAACATAATCATTTTTGGGATTTAATAATTTTACTATGCCACATTCCTTCTTTCTTTATTTAACTTTTTCTTGAAAATTTGGCAGATTTGCCTTAATTCGAATTAATAAAATTTTGTTTGAAATATAATACAAATATATTAACATAAAAAGTTAATTTATGCAATAGATATTATAATATTTTTCTATTTTTTATTTTCTGTTGCAATTACATTTTAAAAATAAAATAAAAAAATAATAAATTAATTAATTATTTATTATTTTATAAAATTCAAAAAAATAAAAATAATAAATAAATATTATTTTTATTTTTTGATTTATTAAATTAAAACTATTTATTTAAATAAAAATTAATTTATTTAATATTTAAATAATAAATTTAATTATTTCGTATTTTATTTATTAACTTTTAATTAATTAAAATAATATTTTTATTAATTATTTATTTTTTTAAAAAATTTATTAATATTAATTTTAATAATTTTATTAATTAATAAAATAAAAATAAATAAAATTAAAATAATTAATAAACAAGAATAAATTAATTTAATATCTTTTAATACTTTATAAAAATACACCAAAACTAAAATACTAATAACACTAAGACCATATTGAAAAATTTTATTATTACTCTTAGTTGCCTCATAATCTGCCTTCCAATTTATATTAGGACGCCATAAATCAACCAAAACCATTAATTCACTATTAATAATATTAAATAAATTAGAAATAATAAAAATTAAAAATAAATAAATTAAATCAAATTTAGGTAAAATAATTTTTATTAAAATTAAAATAAATAAAATTAAAATATTATTAATAATTATTTGTGGCACACTTTTATAAATAAATTGTATATAAAAGTCCACTGGTATAAATTTTAGATAATTAGCATTTTTCCCTTCTCTAGATATTGCAGTTATAGAAATATTTGATATTGAAAATATTAACTGAACAACCGCAATTACCACACATACCACACTTAAATCAACAGAAAATTCTATTTTCCTCCCAATAAAATCAGAATTTAAAATTAATTGTAAATTAGGCAATGTAGTTATTACTATAATTGTAAGAGAAATTATCAAAATAAAAATAGGTAAAATACATTGCGTAAAAAATATTGGATTTTTAAATAATAATTCAAATTCTTTTTTTATATATGATTTTCTAATATTTAATTTTTTTGATTTTTTTTCTATTATATTTTTTTCATTTTTATTTAAGTAATAATTATTATTATTTTTTAAAACATTTTTTAAATAATGTTTTTTTCCAACAAAAATAAATAAAATTAAAAATAAAAAATCAATAAAAATAATTTTAAATAAATTTAAAATAGAATTTATTTTATTATAATTATTTAAAAATTCAATTGACGGATTTAATTCTAAAAAATAATTATAAATATTTTTTAATTTATCATAAAATCCATTAAATATTTGTACTAATTCTTCTTTACTTAAATTTTCATTATTTTGTGTTTTATTAATAAATGCACTTCCAATTTTAAATTCCATTAAAATTACGAATGCAATAAATATTAATGTAATAATTATTTGAAAAATGTCTTTATTTTTTATTAATTTAGATAATCTCATAAATAACATTGTTATAATGCTTACAAATAATACAGGCAAAATCGGAAAAATTAATAAAACTAAAATTAAATATAAATAATATATTATTCCAGCATATGTACAAATTCCATAAATAATTAATGGAAATAGTGCAAAAATAAATTCCGAAAAATATAAATTAATTACTAATGTATTAAATTTTGAAATTAATAATTCTTCTGGTTTTAATGGCAAAGGCAGCAATATTTCTAAATCTCGTGAAAAGAAATATACATTTGTACTTGCCAAAATAACTTGAAAAATCAGTATTATCATTATTATTAAAAAGAAAAAATTTAAAAATAATGTTGGTTGTCCAATTTTCACTAACTCATCCACTATCATATAACTAAAATATGATAATGCTACCATAACAATTACCAAAAACCAAACAAAAATTGATTTTTTATTAATTTTATTTGTTTTTGGGTCAATTATATACGGATTTTGAAAAGAATTTAAAAAAAGAATTTTTGTTAAATTAAATATATTTTTTATTTTTTTATTCATTTTCTACAATCTCCATAAATAATTCTTCCAATGATTTATTTTCTTTTAATTCTTTTTTCAAATCCTCATATGTTCCTACGAATAATAATTTTCCTTTATCTATAATTCCAATTCTATCACACAATCTTTCTGCAACATCCAAAATATGTGTTGAGAAAAATACTGTGTTATTTTTTTTAGCATGTTCTCTCATCATATTTTTTAATTCAAATGAAGCTTTTGGATCAAGCCCTGTCATTGGTTCATCTAATATCCAGTTTTTAGGATTATGCAATAATACACCTATTATTATTAATTTCTGCCTCATTCCATGAGAATAACTTTCCACTTTATTATTTAATACATTATTTATTTCAAATTTTTCTGAAAATTCTTTTATTCTCTTAATTCTATCTTCCGTTGAAACTTCATATATATCCGCCATAAAGTTCAAATATTCTATACCTCTTAGTTTTAAAAATGCATCTGGATTATCTGGAACCAAACCAATTAGCCTTTTGGCTTCTATTGGATTTGCTTTTATACTTTTTCCATCTATAAAAATATCACCTTCATCTATTTCTAATATTCCTGTCATCATTTTTATTGTAGTTGTTTTTCCGGCTCCATTGGGTCCTAAAAAGCCAAATATTTCTCCATCTTTAATTTCTAAACTAATATTATTTATTACTTTTTTATTTTTTTTGTATTCTTTTGATATGTTTTTTATTTCTATCATTGGCATCACTCCCTATCCCTATTCTAACATAGCAAAAATAAAAATACAATAAATCATAAAATTTATTGTATTTTTATTAGAATTTTTTATACACTAAATGACATTTTGAAATCGTAATTATCATTTAATTGCATTATAATTGTTATTTTTTTAAAATCTTTACTATTTCCTGTCGCATCTGTAAGCGTTAACGTACACGTATACAAGTTACTTCCCTTTTGCTCAATACTATCAAATTCAAAATTATTATATTCAAAAAATTCATTTTTGATATAATTCTCAAATTTATCTTGTGTGTCCAAATAATTGTTTTTAAATCCATCTGCTATATAACCATATGCTGTTCTATAGTCCTTATTATTTATCATATGAACAAATCTATCTATATTCATTTGAATTTTCTTTTCATTATCTGCTTTATCATATGTTTCTTTAAAATCATCTGATAAAATTGTATATGTATCCAAAATTACAGAAAAATTCATTGGTGTTTTTTCTCTAAAGAAATAATATAGTCCATTTTTGTCCACTCCAACATATTCATTATAATTTTTATAAATATTACAAGAAAATTTAGATAAATAAATATTTTCAACATCTATATCTTTCAAGTATTTTTTATATTCATCTATAGAATTATTAAATCTTTTTTCTTTATATGTAGAATCTAACAATTGAAATGCCAAATTAGGATTATTAATTGCTAAATCTTTATATAAATTAAAATATTCACTTATTACATCTCCATTTGAATATGCTTTATATACAACTTTATTATAATAATTATTAGCATCTAATTTTATATATTCATTAAATTCAAATTTACTATTATTTCTTAAATCCTCAGGAACTATTGAAAATACATTATTTGCATTATCCATTAAAACCGTACAATCAATCTGTTCAGAAGTAGAAAATTTATTATCAAATATACTTCCACTAATATAATATTTTACAATATCTAATGTTAATTCTTTTTTATATGCTTTACTAATAATAAAATAATTATTATCATTATATTTTTTTATTTTATTTTCTATATTATCTACTGAAATATTATTCTCTTTTATATAATTTTCATCTAATACACTCATAACAGCGTCATAGTTTTTATCTGCTATATAATTCACATATAACTGAATACAATTTTTTGCATTAAATAATTCATCCTCTGTCAAAGTATCCATTATTTCTTCATCTACTTCTACATCAAAACTATTTTCATCAATATTATTAGTTATATTGGAATCATAATTTTCATTCATTTTTAAATAACATAATAATATCAATACTATAATGGCAATAATAAAACATAAAATTATAATAATTTTCTTTAATTTGTTAATCATTATTTTCCTCCTATATACAATACTCCATCTCCTGATTTAAAATAAGATTTTATATAACTTAATGAATCCCATCCATATGGTCTTGACTTAGCAGTTCCATGTGCCACATAAACCTGATCATTACTTGAATTATAATCAATAAGTGCAATACAATGTGCCCCCGATGTATATTTACAATGAGATACTACAAGCCAAACTTGACCTCCAGATTTTAAACAATTTCTTATTTTATTCTCGTCAAATGAAGTCGTAGTTTCTGTCTTAACTCCAGGAACCAATTGATTAAATGCTTTTTCAATTAATGTTGCTGATGAATGATTTCCCGTTCCATATAATTGAATCATTTTAGCTCTAAATGTACTAGGATTAATACTTGCATTATATCCACTTGATATTATTGAAGCAGCAGTTGGCCCACATCCTGCTTTAGCCATACTATGGTCATTACCATAATCCTCATTTGCCCAAGGTGCTCCACTTCCTTGCAAATATAAGTTAAACTTAGATCCACTTCCAGACTGGTAAACACCTATTGTTCCAACTCCACCTTCTGCAACAGTTCCTCCACTAGTTTCTGTAGATACACTTATTCCCATTGCTCCATATAATTGTGTCATAAACTTTTGAACTGTTTCAATCCATAAATCCCCTTGAGCAGGATGAGCCGGCTCATTAGGACAATAAATTTTTCCTATAGATGCAACAGATATATTTCCTTTTGTAAAATAAAAACTTCCTGTCGAAATACCTTTTGCTATTGTTTCTATATTTTCTTGTGGTGATGGATATGATGCTCCAACATTCCAACTTCCCCAGTTATTTTGTTTTACTGCCGTTGAGTTTGCAGATCCAATTCCTGATTCGTCTCTTAAAAAGGCATAAATGAAAATAGCATTAACATTATATTTTTCTTGGCATTCAAAAACCTTATCTACAATAGAAAGTGCATTAGCCTTTTGAGTACTTGCATCTCTAAGCCATACCTCTAACCCCGCTTTTAATTTTAATTTATCATTCACAACAGGTGCAGCATTTGGATCGTTTGTTTTTACTATATAATCACCAACAAATTTTGAATAATCAACAGAAACAGGTGGTTCCAATCCAGTATATTCATACTCTTTTTTTCCAAAATTAGTACCAGTTGCTTTATAAAATAAATATTTTGTTAAATCAATAAGCTTATCAGAACAGTTCACACTCATAATCTCCCAAAGCCAAGATGTTGTAGTTCCATCTGTTAGATAATTTTTTGCTTTTTTATGTTTTTTGTTACATAAAATTTTAACAAAATTATCAGTATCTGCATCCTTATCATCCTTAGGATTACTTACAGGTGTTTGAGCAACATAACTTTGTTGTGTTGTTGTTGAAGTCGTAGTTTGTTTTCTATCGATTTTATGTTTATATTTATCGCATCTTACATAACTAGGTAGTACTGTAAGAAGAGGTTCCGGAACAGTAGTCGGTACATCCTCTTTACTACTACTTGAATCACTTTTTGTTGTATCATCCTTTTTAGAAGGATGTAATAAATTTGAATTTGTATCTGTTTTCACATCTTCTTTAATTACAGAATCAAAAACCGAATTATCTTTTTTACTATTCGTTCCAGAACTTGTCCCAGTTATTGAAAAAGATGATCTACTAGTTGTCGTATCTGGCTTATGATCTTCAATATATTTTCTTGTTTTTCTTGTCATTTCTTGTGCATGTTCACAATTTAATAAAGCACTATTACTATCAGAATCTCCAGATGCATCTGAATCCAATACAAAATCTGTATCCTCTTCTTCCTTTGAATTTGTATCATCTGATACGACTTCTGCCTCTTTATACGTATACTCAACACTATAATCAACAATCCATACATTAGCCTTAGTTAAAGCAATTGTTGGCGCATTAATATCAGACTTCACAGTATGGGTAATCTTATATTCTGTTTCATCTGTCTCATAATCAGCATCATTTTTCCAATCATCAACACCAATTGTAGCTCCAGCATCAGTAAGTTTATCTGCTGGCCACCAATATCCTTTTGTTGGAACATTTTTTATTCCATACGTTGTTGATGGAGTAACTCTTACATATGTATCCGTTCTTGTCTCTTTTTTATATGTATAAACATCAGTATTAGTATTCGTTGTTATATTATCATAAATAGAAATTGTAATTTCACTATTTTCTGCTAACTCAGCCAATTCCATTACAAATTCTTTATCTTCTCCAATAATTAACAATGACCATAAATAGTTAAACGGTAATGTATAATCCTGAACATAGTTTTTATAATATATTGTCTGTTTTGAAACATTTTTAGTTACTTTTTTATAACTACCATCACCATTTTTATTTTCTTCACTTAAATTTGCAGTAAAATCACTTATCTTCGCTTCGCTATCATTTAAACCTAAAGTTTCTGTTGTTGTATTTATCGAAGCAATTACAACATTTCCCGTATCGTCTAAAGTAAAATAATCTAAAGCCTTACTATCTCCATCATTAACATATTTGTCAAAAGTTCCTGAATCAACATATGTAAGAAATTCAGATGAACCATCTTCTTTATGTCTTTCAAATTTTATAATACCATTCAGTTTTCCCTCAGCATCACCTAAATCAGGATATTGAGTTATTATTTCTGCATTCAACAATTTTTCTAATTCTTCAGGTTTATCTAAATATTTAGAATAAACATCATTCATACACCATAATAATTCTGCTTGTGTAACTTCATCTAAACTTTTAACTTTTGGACTTTTCTTTAATTTTCGATTAATTTGAAGTTTCTCTATAACCTCTTCATCAGACATACTTGCAATTTGTTCATCAGTATATTTTAACCCCTTTAATGCGGTTGTCTTCAAATCACTCTTACTAACAGCTAATCCAGTCTCTCCACTAACACTAACATGTTCTGTATAACTTGATGGATTTCCAAATTCTGCATCTTCCCATTCACCATCATCTATAGTTATAAAATAAAAACCAGAAGATAATATAATAAATATAATTAATACAATAACTATTACTAAAATTATTAACTTAAAAGAAAAAATTGATTTTAATATCTTTTTAAATTTTTCCAATATATTACCCTCCTTATCAATTTTATATTTTTATTTTTAATTCTTCAAAATCTTTAAATTGCTTTTTATTATCTAAATTTTTGTATTCATCATAATTCAACACTACTTTTGTAAATACGATATTTTTTAGTGAATTACTTGAAGCATATGCATTTGCAAACTTAATTTTTAAACTTGTTTTATATTTACTTTGTACTATAAGTTGGTTTGAGATTATTTCATTACTTAAAAAATATGTCTTTTTATCATTTGTATCTAATAGAAATATTGATTTTGTATCATCACCTGTATCTAATAAAATATCATTAGATGAATTATTTTCTACAATTAAATTGTACTCTTTATGATCCATATAAGAATCAACTTGAGTCACTGTTACTTTTATATCATCTATTTTTGTAACTTTGTTAGGTTTACTTCTTCCAACATAACTATTAATATTTAATTTATATCCATCATCTTGTTCAACTATCGTTACATAATCCTGTTTTGTTACGGTATTATCTATTTTTCCCGTAGATAATATATCTCCAGTAATTCTTACTTGATAAACATTATCTAGCCAGTTTTCAATTGTATATGTTTTCTTTTCTCCTCCAAATGTATAGTTAAAATAAATATTTTTAAAATCATTTAATGTTGGATACATTTCTTCTTTGCATTCATCAGTTAAAAGATTATATGCCGATTCCAAATCACCATTATTACAGTAATCAATAAATTGTTTTATTATATTAGATGCATTCTTTAAATCAGTTTTTGAAACTGATTTACCTGTTACTGGTGATTTAGAAGAAATAACCTCATCCCCATAATTTATATTTTGTGTCATAATATTTTCCACATTTGAAGTATTTTGTCTTTTTGATATAAAATTCAATACCTGTATTACTCCAATTATAAAGACTATAATCAGTATAATCTTTATAATTTTCTTTCTGTTTTGATTAAAAAATCTAATTAAATTATACATAATTATAGTCCTCCTAATTTTTATTCATTCATTCTATCAAAATAAGTATTAGTTAATTTTATAACTTTATCTGCTTCTTTATCAGCATCAAGATTTTCCTTTCTTAATCGAGGATTTTCACTAAATTCTTTAGCAAATGTCTTATGCCATTCATCTTGATCTTTTTGTTTCATATTTCCAATTTTTGATCCAGCTCTCTTAGCATATTTTCTTGTTGCAATAGCCATATTTCTATCTGTAAACGTTCCATCTTGTACCATACTATTTAAAGTCATCATTTCGTCTATATCAGTAACACCATTCTTCATATACTCGCCCATATCATTTTTTATAAACTCATCTGCTGATTTTTTACTTCCCAGAGCTGTTTCTATTTGTACTCTATTATCATAGTCTTGTTTTTGATGTTTTATATATTTCTCTAGTTTCTTTTGATCATATTCATCACCATAAAAAGTCTCTTTTCTTAATTCATTTGCCTGTTTATAGTCTTCGTCTGATCCAAATTCTGGTAAAACAGCATCCATTGCCTTATATCCACCTGTAGCACCAGCAACCCCATATTGGAATGCCTTTGTTGGATCTCCTCCAGCAATTCCTCCTAAAATAACTCCAGCAGTACCAGCCGCAAGTCCTCCATACGATTTCAATATTGTTCTACCTGGATGAGAATTTTGTATTTTTTTACCAACGTTAGATAATTTCTTATGCCCATAATATCTTCCTGCTCTAGCCAATGATTTTCCACCCAATTTTATTGTTCTTTTGAAATTATCCCATTTTGATAACTGAAGAGCATCCTTTTTTGAAACACCTTCTCTTTGCTCTACTTTACCATTTTTAGATTCATTTATTTTTTTCATTTCACTATTTATGCTAATTAAATCATTTTCTGCTTCCTTTTTTCCAGCACCATTTTGTTTAATTTCATTTTCTGCCTCTTCTTTTCGTTTCTGTAAATCTATTAATTTTTGATCATCATTATTATTTTCCAATTTATTTTCAAGTTCTTGAGGTCCTTTGCCTAAAAATGCTCCTGTTTTATCAAAATTATCATTAAACCTCAAACTAGATTTATCCTCATCACCATCTTCAGAACCTCCATTTGAAGATGAACCAGAAGATTTTGAATCACTTCTTTTTCCTAATAATTTATTCATACCACTCATCATAATAGCTGCACCAGCAGGTCCCCCTAATAATCCAGGAGTATGTGCTTTTTCAAATCCAAAGAATCTACGCATCAATTTTTCAGCTGGTGTTAAAAAGCCTAAGGCAACTACAACATAAATAATGTTTTTACTTGCAAATTCCATTGCAGAGCCAACTAAAACCGTATATAAAATTAAATGCAATGGTTGTATTAATAAATTAAATATATATTCTTTAAACCACATGTCAAAAGCCTGTGCTTTTCCATCATTTATTTTATCAATTGGATATGTCATAGCTACTAAAGGAGCAATAATGGTTAAAAATGCCATATATAATACCCTTTTTACATATGTAAAAATAAATATTACAGTATATATTACTAAAACAACATAAATCAGCTTCCATCCTATAGCAACATATGTTTCATTAACGTCATCAGTGTCATAATTACCATCCGCATCTTGTTTAACTTCTCTTAACTGCGCATTAATTCTAGCTTGTTGCATAAAGTTTTCTGCAGGCCATGCCAATGCTACAGCATCGCTCTTACTTACAGCAGGAGTTGAATAATCAGCTTCTAAGAAATACTTAGAATACGCATTTTCTTCTCCACCATCTCCAATAAGAACTTCATATGCTTTTTGAACTTTATTTTTATCTGTTATTACAAAAATATTTGGTTCTTTTATTTCTGTAGCTTTAGTAGCTGAAACGCTAGTTGTATCCACAACTTCAATAACTTTTTTTACTAACATATTTGAAAAAGACATAATATACTGCATTAAAAACAGCAAGCACATTGCGACTAACCAGTCTACTAACATTTGTTTATATTTTGCTTTTTCTCCAGAAGTACTAGATATTAATATTTTTATACCAATAAAAACTAATACAGATAATAATGTAACTAATGCAATATCTCTTAAAATATTATACCAATTTGCAACAATTGTTCTTAGCTCTTTAGCAGTAGACGTAATTGTAATACTTGATTCATCTTTTACTGTTACAGTTTTTTCCTCACCTTCTATACTAACCTCAGCATTTCCATTTCTCCATGCAGAGTTTTTTCCATCACTCCATGTCAATTTTCTACCATAGCTAGATGAATCATTCTCTTCGTCTTTTAACCATTGGGGATTCTTACCGTCCTTTTCATATCTAGTAACTAAATAGTCCTCTGATTCTCCTTCACAATATGCAAACACATATGTTCTTCCATCATAATCCCATTTCTTTTGTACATATTTACTAGGATCACTATTTTTATCATCTATATTCATAGACTCTGCTTTTTTCTCATCATAACCATAATTATTTTTTAATTCATCTTTTATATAAGTAAGTATATGTTCTGTTGTATCATCTTCCTTAACTTTTTTTGTTTCTGCTGCTTTTGTATACGTTTGATCATCCATAGGATTAAAAAAATCGACATCTAGCAAAGGTATTTTATTAGAGAAAATTTCTTGAGGTGTTACCTCATACAGTGGTAAAATAAAACTATCTGGCAGCATTCCCTCTACTATTTGCGTAGTTATAGGAAAAGTAACAGTCGTTGTCCCTATAACTATTGCAGCTGCTGTTATTCCTTTTAACGCCGTGCCAAGTCCAATCATGGCGGCATCGGCAGCACCCGCAGTCATTACAGTTGCAATTACTATTACGGAAACAACAGCTATCGCAGCAATTATAACTATAAATTTAGCCCAAAAACTTGATGAAGAATCAATATTTATTACACTCTCATCAATTTGTAAAACCATTTTTTGTATAATAGTCATAGTTCCATCACCTAATGCAACAAAAAATGACATTATTGGGTTTAGCAACTTTCCTCCTAAATCACCTGCCCTCGAAACCTTAGGCATACAAAAGCTAAAAATTGTAATCACCAAAAATATAATAATTAACTTTTTAAACAAACTTTTATTTTGAAAAATCTTCATAAAGTTTAAACCTCCTGACATACTTTACGCATT
The DNA here is from genome assembly GCA_934162615.1 of uncultured Clostridia bacterium. GTDB lineage: Bacteria > Bacillota > Clostridia > TANB77 > CAG-508 > CAG-269. Next base: position 43,773 of record CAKPJK010000001.1, on the reverse strand, counting down.
ATTTCTCTTTGCAATTTGATTCAAGTTTGTCTCAACAAACTCAAACTCTTTCTTAGTCGGCATAATTTTTAAAATAGCCGAATCAGCACCAACTTTAAGTAATCCCTCACCCTTTTGGCAAGTAACCAAAAAGTTAGCCTCACCTTCTGAAAGTTTAAACACCTCTTTTAAGTATTGTATTTCAGATTTATCTTGTGCTAAAAATAGTTTTGTATCTGAAGAAGTAAGAACTGCTTGAGCCTCAGGTTTCTCATAGAAATCTTGAAATCTTTGAGAAACAATAGCCAAGGAAACATTTCTTTTTCTCGCACGTCTAGCCATCTTATTTAAAAAGTCAACAGCCTCAGGATATGGCAATAACATCCAAGCCTCATCAACTAAAACTCTCTTTTGTGTAGCTTTTTTTCTGTCTTCACTATTTTTCTTAACGAATTTTTCCCAAATCCAAGAAAGTAAAATTTGTTGTGCAAGGGGTCTTGCAAATCTTTCTTCCAACTGAGAAATATCCAAGTTTATAAATGGTGCACCCTCTAACAACTCAAAAGTTGACTGTCCATCAAAATAAGCCATTTGTCCATCATATTCTCTTATGTATTGTTTCATAACTTTTAATAAATAACTGTAATGATATTGATAGTCTGAATTAGTATTTTCCCTAGCCTTTCCTTGAATTCTTCTATACCAAGAGCCAATTGTAGGCATATCTTTTTTCTCCCTAGAGAAAATATTACCTCTCATAACTCCTGCAGACTGTTTATACAAGCTTTCTGGATTACTATTAATACCTAAAGCCGCATATTCTTCTGCAACAGACTCTGCAATAATTTGCTTTGTCAATTCATTTACTTCATCAGAACGAGTACTACCTCTAGCCATAGTAAGTAAAGCCTGTGTAACATCCTCTACCTTATTTTCTATATTTAAAGTTACTCTTTCTTTACCTGTTATTTCATCTTTAATAATTTCAGTTTCAACATCAAACAAATTTATAACTGTTTTTGATGTTGGACTTATTACAACATTAATTCCACCTAAACTTTCTGCCACAATTGTATACTCACCTTCAGCATCAAGTGCTAAACTTTCAATTCCCATTAAAACAGATGACCTTGAAATCAATGTTTTCATTGTTACAGATTTACCAGCTCCAGACTTTGCAAATATAACCATATTATAGTTTGTAAGTGATGAGTGAAAATTATCAAACAATATTGGTGTACCTGTTTGTTTGTTAAACCCTAATGGAACACCTGTAGGATGTCCAACTTCTGATGTCGTAAATGGAAATACAGTTCCCATTGAATTTCTGTCAAATGTATGTGTTTTATTAATTCTGTCATTCATAAAAGGTAAGTTAGATTTAAAAGCATCTTCTTGCATTCCCCATGCTGTTTTAATTCCAACTAATGTTTTTGACATTTCAGAAGATAACAACTTAGTATATCTATCCAAATCCTCCAAACTATATGCAAAAAGTGTAGAAATGATAGATGCTTCAAATAATTTATTAAATCCAGCTGCTATTTCATCTCTTAATTGCTCTGCCTCCATTCTTTTTTGTGAAATTGTACTTTCCCTATTTATATTTCCTTTGTCTGCTGCAACAATTCTTTCTGTTTCTAGTTCATTTATGACTCTATTTAAATCATTTTGAGATTTATCCTCTTTTATAGGATTTATATATATTGATGTATTTGTATCTCCAAACATATATAAATCTCTAAATAATTCTGGGAATGTACACATTCTAGGAAGAGATGATACAAAAAAGCTACGAGCATATCTTTTTGTATTAGATATTATCTCTAAATGGTCAATGTTTGAAGCATCTATTCCTGATGGAGCTATTAATTCTTTTATAGATTTCTTTTTTAATATTGAAACATCTTCTTCTCTATATTCTCTAAATTGTTCTTGTTGATTTTCTTCTTGTTGTTTTTGTTTTTTTGCCATCCTCTTCTCCTCCTTCTTTTGTTTTCTTTTTGCTATCTTTATCTATCTTTTCTATAGCAGCCTCTGCAGTATCTTCTCCTATAGATCTTTTATTTTCCTCAATTAGAGCTTTAGCCATTTGATCAATTAATTCATCTAATTCTGCTTCTTTTTGTTTTATCTTTCTTTGTTTTTCATTATCTTCAATTACATCATAAATTGTTTCATTTGCTTTCTTAATTGCATCTTGTTCAATTTTTATGTCAAGTTCTTTCATTCTCTTATTTAAAACATCTGGAGCTGTAGAATACAAATCTTCATAACCAGCATTCATTGCTCTTCTTAAGTTGAACATTTCAGATTCATCCCTGTTGTATGCAACATATAATAATTCTGCAAGTTCTGTTGAATCTAATATTTTGCTATTTATTCCACAAACTGCAAGTGAACTTATAATTGATTGTGCTTTTGTATATAATTCAGAAAATGCTAAACTTGTTATTTCATCTTGTTGATAAGCTCCATTTGATGCTTCATCAGGATAATATGGTATTATTACATAATAGTGTTTACTTAATATATTTTTATTTAAGCTCATTCTTTCTGTATTGTTAATTATATCAATACCATATTCATACAAATTTCTTTGTCTTATTAATTCATATTTTTCTTTACTTAACTCTTCATCTGTATATTGTCCAGAACGAATTTTTTGATTGTATTGCATTTGTTTTTCAGCATACTGCTTAGAAATATCATCAACTCTTTCTTTATATGTATTAATACTGTTTCCTAAATTTACTGTTCTTGTTTGTACATAAATTTGTATTGGATATCTTAAAGTATTTAAAAATTGTAAAAATCCTTGTTCTACACTATTTTTTTCTAGCCCAGACATCAAGTCATAATTAATACCTTGACACTCTATAACCATTAAAAATCTCTTTCCACCTTTTTGTATAACCATATTATCATCAATTTTATCAAATTCCATAAATTTAAATATTGATTCTTTTGTATAATTTTGTGGTGTAAGTGTTTTCGCTTTGACTTTAGCATTTTCCTCTTGTTGTTTTACAACCTTTTTTTCTTTATGTTCTCTGCTTTTTAATTTTAATACTAAAAATGTTACACAAAGTATACATAAAATTCCAATCATTATTCCTAATATTATTGTTAATAAATTAATTAATTGATTACTTTCCATCTTTTGTTTCCTCCTCTGGTTTATATACATATATCTTGTTGCCATTTTTCTTGAATTTAATCCATCTTATAATTACATCATCTATATTTTCTCCACCCGTTTTTCTTGTTAACTCCATTGAAGAAGATTCTGGTATTTTTAATGTCCCTATTACAAATCCTATTACTGCAAATATTAGAGTAATTATAAGTCCAACCATAGAAAAACCAAGCATTTTTAATATAAAATAAAATATTAGTCCTATTCCAGCTCCAGCACATGTATATATTAATCCTTTTGTAGAAAATATATATAATATTCTTCCTTCTCCTTTATAATTTCTTGGAATTTCATAGCTTTGCATTTTCTTTTTCCTCCGTATCTTTCTTATTATAATTATACAATATATATTATAACATAAACCTGTGGATAATTGTATAGTTTTTAGCAAAAAAAGTGGAAATTTAATATATTTGTAACATTTTTGTAATATCGTTTTTTAAGCATTTTAAATATTTTATATAGGGATGTTTACTTTTGGCGTTTTAAACCAAAAAAAGAATAATTCTTGAAAGAATTATTCTTTTTAAATTTTTCTTTAATTATTTTGCCATGTTAAATATAAATGATGCAATTGCTGTTGCAGATACAACTAATATAATACCTATTATTAATGGCATAAATGATTTTTTGTATTCTGCTTTTTCTTCTACAGAACCTAACATGTATTTAACACCTAATACCATTAATATAATAACTGCAGCAATTACTGCTATGTTTCTTATCATACCCATTATTTGTCCTGCCTTATTTGCTAAAGCATCAGATTCACCATATTTAATTTTTGAATCCAAATCAGAAGGTGATAATTCAGCAGCAAATACACTACTACAAAAAGTTACTAATATAAGTGCAATTAATACTGTTACAAGTATTTTCATTGTTTTTTTCATTTTGATTTCCTCCCTTTTTATTATATTTTATATAAAAAATTACCTAGTTTTCTAAGTAAACTTTAAAAACTTATTTAAAAATCATTTCCAATTGTAACTACAATTTTCCATATTCCAAATGCTCCAAATACAACAACACATCCTATTATAAATGGAACCATAGCTGCCTTGATATCTGCTTTTTCTTCTACCGAACCTAACATAAATTTTATTCCTAAAACTGAAGCAATTATTACCGCCACTATAACACCACATATTAATAAAATATTATATATACTTGAAGAAACTCCTTCCAATTGCCATTTGTTTATTTGAGCAGAACCCTCTTTACCATCTGAAATAAATGAATCTCCACCAGAAATTACATCTGAAAGTGATGTGCCAGAATCTGTACTCGTTGATCCCGCTGATGAGTTTGACCCCTTATTAGTACTTCCATTAGTACTTGTCTTGCCATTATTGGTGTTAGATGATTGACTCTGTCCTGATGTAGAAAATGATTGTGCTTGTACTATATCTATATTAGATATTATTGGAAATAATACAAATATCAAAAAAAATATTATAAATACTTTCTTTCTCACTATTTTCACCTACTTTTATTTTACTGCATTATATATAAATGATACTAGAGTTGTACCGGAAACAGCTAATACACATCCAATAATATATGGAATCATTGTTTTTTTGTATTCTGCTCTTTCTTCTACACTACCAATTATATATTTAACTCCTATTACCATTAAAACAATTACTGATACAACTACACTTACATTTCTAATTGCACCCAACACAACTCCTGCTTTGGTAAACGCAGTTTGGTAATCTGATTGTGTTACTTCAGATGGCTTATAGTCACCCGGATTTATGTATGCGAAAGTTACATTAAATATATTTGATATAATAAATATATTTGTAATTACTATAAAAAATATCTTTTTTAATTTATGCACTATATCACCAACTTTCTTGCCTACAAAATAATTATAACTTATTTTTTTTTATTTTTCAACTTTTTTTCACTTTTTTCTTAATTTTACTACATTTTTTTAATTTTAGTCAATGCTTTTTAAAAAAATAATCAAAAAAGTACTGATATATTTCAATACCAGTACCTTAAGCCTATTGGCGGAGATGAGAGGGTTCGAACCTCCGCGCCCCTTTCGGGACCTAACTGTTTAGCAAACAGTCCCCTTCACCACTTGGGTACATCTCCATATATAAAAATAAAGATATAAAATCTTAAATCTATAAAATTATAAATTTATGGTCTTATATCTTTAAAATATTTGGCGGAGAGGGTGGGATTCGAACCCACGGTAGGCTATTAACCTACGCCAATTTTCAAGACTGGTGCCATAAACCAACTCGACCACCTCTCCATATTTTAGACAAATATTTTGAAATTGCCTAACGACAGTATTTATATTACCATTTTAAAAAACATTTGTCAATAGATTTTTTCATATTTTTTTAATATGTTGACAAAATTTTTCTCATACCTTATACTAATTTCTATAAGACAAATTTATTTTTAAAAATAAATCAAAAAAAAGAAATAGGAAAAGGAAAATGGAAAAAGAATATACATTTATATTACCATGTTTAAATGAAGAAAAAACATTGGAATATTGCATAAAAGAAATACAAAAATGCATTAAAGACAAAAATTTAAATGCAGAAATACTTGTATCAGACAACAATAGCACAGATAATAGTGTAAAAATAGCAAAAGAAAATGGTGCAAGAGTTGTTATTTGCAAAGAAAAAGGTTATGGAGCCACATTAATAAACGGTACTAAACACGCATATGGCAAATACTGCATAATGGGTGACTCTGATGGAAGTTATGACTTTTATCATATAGAAGGATTTTTAAAAAATTTACATAACAACTATGATTTAGTAGTTGGAAACAGATTTAAAGGTGGTATTGAAAAAGGTGCCATGCCTTTATCTCACAAAATAGGCGTAAAATTTCTATCTGATTTTGCAAATTTATTATTTCACACACCTATAAAGGACTACCATTGTGGATTACGTGCTTATAAAACACAAAGCATAACTAATTTAAATTTATCTCATCTTGGAATGGAATACGCAAGTGAAATGATAATAATTGCAAAAATTAATAATTTAAAAATGACTGAGGTTCCAACTATATTAAAAAAAGACTTACGAGATAAAAAACCTCATTTAAAAACTATACAAGATGGTTTTAGACATTTAAATTTAATATGTAAATTATCATTAAATAGAAAAAAATATAAAATAGAAAGAAAAAGAGAAAAATAAAATGAAAAGAATAATTAAATACCCTTTAATTTTTTTAGGATTATTATTAATATTTATTTTTTTATTATTTATAAGTTCTTTATTTCCTTCAAATATAATAGAAAAAAATATAAAAAAATCCTCAAAAATACTTACAGAAGAAGGAAATTTGTATCAATTTTTTGATTGGTCACACGTTGTAAATAATAATTATACAGATGCATTAATGATAAACGAAGCTTACTCTATAGACAACAAAAATCCACTTTATTCATGCATGGCTGTAAGAAAAAACTATAACAAAAATATCACAAAAAATTCACTTACTGATCAAAATGGAGATTCAATTTCATTAAATAATATTGAAGATTATGACACTGTTGGAGAATTAGCTGAATTTTTAGATGGAAATATTGATACATCTGTCACATATGCTCGTTATTGGCATGGATATTTACCTATCCTTAGAACATTGTTAATATTTTTTAATATTAGTGAAATTCGCATTCTTTTATTAATTATTTTTATATTCTTATTTATTTGGTTAATAAAATTAATTAAAAATAAAATAGGAATAATAAATGCCGGAATATTTGCAGTTTCATTAATATTATATGGATATTTTTTGGTATCCTATTCTTTAGAAAGTGCTCCTGTATTTTTAGTTATGATGATATCAAGTATAATATTACTTAAAAGAATTGATAAAATTAAAAATTTATATTTATTTATTTTTATAATTGCGTGTATAACAAATTACGTAGATTATTTAACAGTTCCTTTAATTACACTTGCTATTCCATTAATTTTATATATAACTTATAAACAAAAAGAAAATAGCGATTTACAATATAAATATTTTATAGAAATCATAATAAAATCAAGTCTAATATGGTTATTAGGTTATGCATTAACTTGGTTTAGCAAATGGCTTATATATGATATTTTATATAATGAAGGTATTATTAAAAGTGCTATTTTGCAAGTTATTTATAGAACTGAAACAAGTGTAAGCTTTAAAACAACAAAAATATCAGAAGTAATAGGAAGTTTTACATTATCAAATATAATTTATAGTGCTATTATTGGAAACTTTGGAATATTTATCTTTTTATTAAATATAAATAAATATAAAATTAAATTACAAAATAAAAAAGATTATTTAAATATAACATTACCAATATTATTAATTTCATTAATGCCTATCGTATGGTATTTAGTACTAAGTAATCATACCATTATTCACACGAGATTCACATACAGGCATATGTTAATCTTTATGATATGTATTTTAATAGCATGGAAAAATGTGTGTACAATAGAAAAAAAGAATAAAAAAGCCTAAATTGACTTTTTTATTCTTTTTTTGATATATTATAATTATCCCTAATTTATTTTTCCCTATATACATTATTTGAATTAATAGCCCTTCTAATAGCCTCTGCCTCTTCCGCAGACAATGTATAAGAAGAATTACCCTTTTCAACCGGTTTAGCATAAATATTAGACATCTCTCTAGAATAAATGCCATTAAATACAACACCTGAATTTTGCTCATCTAATAATGCTACTGCAAAACTTAAATCACTTCCTGTATCTTTAAAAGCGCTATATCTAACAACTCCAACTTTTTGTATACATTTTGATAAATCATTATCTAGGCTTTTACAAAATTCCATTATTTGACCATTTTGTTTTTCAACTCTGTCAACTCTATACATATAATTGCTTAAATCTTCTTCTAGATCCTTGCCATTTCCTAATTTTTTCATAAAGTTTTTGTATTTTCTTGACATATTAACATTATTTATTAATAATACTATGACTCCAATAAATAATATTAAAACTAATACACTTAAACTTAACAAATAATTATCTGTTTTTAAAATTTCAGTTATTTCCTGCATTTAATCAACCTTTCTATTTTATAATATTTAAAATTCTCTCTAAATCATCATTTGATGCATATTCTATTATTATTTTTCCTTTTTTCTTTCCTGGAGCCATTTTTACTTTTGTTCCAAAAAATCCTTGGAAAGTATTTTCTATATCTTTGTATAAGATATTTATTTTTTTCAATTCCTCTTTTGATACTTGCTTTTTGTTTATTTCTTTATTTGTTTGCTCTAATTCTCTTGTTGTTGTTCCTCTCTCTATAATATCAATTGCTGTTAAATATTGTTTTTCTGGATCTGTTATTGCAAGCAACAATTTACAGTGTGCTTCGGATATTTTGCCTTGTTTTGCTAGTTCTAATACACGTGGCTCTAAGTTTAAAACTCTTATTGAGTTTGCTATTGTACTTCTGCTTTTTCCTAATTTTTTTGCAACTTCTTCTTGTGTTAAGTTGTATGATTGCATTAAATTTTTGATTCCCAATGCTTTTTCAAATGGATTTAAATCCTCTCTTTGAATATTTTCTATTAATGCTATTTCTTTATTCTTTTTTTCGTCGTCTTCTCTTACTATCGCTGGTATTTCTTCTAATCCTGCTAGTTTACACGCTCTCCATCTTCTTTCACCTGCGATTATACAGTAATATCCATCTTTTTCTGTTACAACTATTGGTTGTATTAATCCATATTCTTTTATTGAATCTGCTAGTTCTTCTAATGCTTCTTGATTAAAGTTTTTTCTTGGTTGTTCTCTGTTTGGCTCTACTTCTGTTATTTTTAAATTTTTAAGTACATCATCATCTTTTATTTTTTCTTCTTCTGGTGTTGGTCCAAATAAAGCATCCAACCCTTTTCCTAATCCAGTCATTTTAGGCATTTTTATCACTTTCCTCTCTTATTTTATCCATTATTAATTTTTAAAAATTCTTTTGTAAATTTCTCGTATGTCTTTGCTCCCTTAGATTTTGGGTCATATTCTGTTATAGGCATTCCATAACTTGGTGCTTCACTTAACCTTACATTTCTAGGTATAACAGTTTTGTAAACTTTGTCTCCAAAGTATTTTTTTACTTCCTTTACTACCTGGTTTGATAGATTTGTTCTTGCATCATACATTGTTAGAAGTGCTCCTTCTATTTCTAGTGTCTTGTTTAGGTGTTTTTTTACTAAGTTTATTGTGTTTAGCAGTTGTCCAAGTCCTTCTAATGCATAGTATTCACATTGTACTGGTATCAAAACACTGTCTGAAGCAGTGAATGCATTTAATGTTATTAGTCCTAATGATGGTGGGCAATCTATTAATATGTAGTCAAATTTATCTCTTACTTCGTCTAATTTTTCTTTTAGTCTTTGTTCTCTTGACATCATTGATACTAATTCTACTTCTGCTCCTGCTAGATTTATGTTTGATGGGCATACTAATAAATTTTTTATCATTGTTTTTTCTACTGTTTGTACCATATCAACATCTGATACTAATATGTCATATGTTGAGTATTCTACTTCTTTTTCTGCTCCTACTCCACTTGTTGCATTTCCTTGAGGATCTGCATCTATTAGTAATACTTTCTTTCCTTTTTTTGCTAGCATTGTACTTAAGTTTATTGTTGTTGTAGTCTTTCCTACTCCGCCTTTTTGGTTTGCTACTGATACTATTTTTCCCACTTTTTTTGCCCCCGTTTCTTTTATGTAAATATTTACTTGTCAATTTGTTTTTTTGCTATATTTATCTTATACAATTTTTGATTAAAAGTCAATATTTTTGTTAATTTTTTCATATTTTTTTGTATTTTTTTCAGTTCATAACACCAAAAAATTTTTTGTATACAAAGCCTCCCCCTTTGAGGTATATATCTTTCAATGAGGAATCGTTAAAAAAAAATAAAACCACTATAAAAATATAATGGTTTTTTATTTAATTGGTTCCCTGGAAGGAACCCCTGCTTTCCTAGGAAACTTTCCAGGAGTATTCTTAATTTTATCAATTATAACAACATTTCTAAAAATATCAGAATCAGGCAAAACAAACTCATCAACGCAATTTAACTTTCCGCCCAAAATTTCAATTGCCTTCTTTCCGTCATCAATTTCCTCTTTAACATTACTACCTTTCATACCAATAGCCTGTCCTCCAACTTTTGTAATTGGCAACAAATACTCAGAAAGAACCGCTAAATTTGCAACCGCTCTTGCCGTAACATAATCAAATTTTTCCCTATACTGTTTATTTTTTCCAAAATCCTCAATTCTACTATGAACAGTCGTTATATTTTTTAGTTCCAATTCATCTATAACAATATTTAAAAAATTAATTCTTTTATTTAGAGAATCAACTAATGTAATTTTTAAATCAGGTCTTACTATTTTTAATGGTATTCCCGGAAAACCTGCTCCTGTACCAACATCTGCAAGTGTTGAATTCTGTTTTAAATATTTATTTATTGTTAGTGAATCTATAAAATGTTTTAAAACTACTTCTTTGGGTTCTATTATTGCCGTTAAATTAATTTTTTCATTCCATTCTAATAACAAATTCATATATTTATAAAATTTATTTATTTGTTCCTCGGTAAAATTTATTTCTATTTTTGAATCATATGATATCATTATTTCTTTAAATTCTTCTATATTCATACTATCTCCTTTAAAATATTTATTTTAATAATTTCATATTAATAAATATTCTATTATAATTCTTTCAGTTCCTATTTATTAGCTTTTTTATTTACTTGTAAATATATTAAAAGTACAGATATATCAGCTGGAGAAACTCCTGAAATCCTTGATGCTTGTCCAATTGAGCGTGGTCTAAGTTTATCAAGTTTTTGTCTTGCCTCTAAACATAAGCCATTAATTGAACTGTAATCAATATCCTCAGGCAACAATTTAGTCTCCATTTTTTTGAATTTTTCAACTTGCTCTTCTTGCATTTTAATATATCCCTCATATTTAACTTGAATTTCAACTTCTTCTTTCTCTTGCAAAGTTAATTCTGGTCTTCCTGGATCAATTGAAGCCAATTTATCGTAATTAAGTTCTGTTCTTTTTAAAAGTTCATTCATCTTTGTGCCTGTTGTAAGAGGTGATGTTCCACAGTTCATCAACAATTCGTTCACTTCTTGAGTTGGTTTTACAATAGTATTTTTCAATCTTACAATTTCTTTTTCAATATTTGCTTTTTTTGTTAAGAATTTTTGATATCTTTCCTCAGAAATCAAGCCAACATCATGTCCAATCTCTGTTAATCTTAAATCTGCATTGTCTTGTCTTAAAAGTAGTCTATATTCGGCCCTAGAAGTCATCATTCTATATGGTTCATTTGTTCCTTTAGTAACGATATCATCAATTAAAACACCGATATATCCTTGAGTTCTGTCTAAAATCACTGGTTCTTTTCCTTTTATTTTTTGTGCTGCATTTATTCCTGCAATTAATCCTTGACATGCAGCTTCTTCATATCCAGAAGTTCCATTTGTTTGCCCTGCCATAAATAGACCATCTATTCCTTTATACTCTAGTGAAAGTTTTAAGTTTGATGGATCTATACAATCATATTCTATAGCATATGCAGACCTTGTAAATTCGGCATTTTCAAGTCCTGGTATTGTGTGATATAAAGCAATTTGTACATCTTCTGGTAAAGAAGAACTTAACCCTTGTATATACATTTCATCTGTATCCATTCCAACTGGTTCAACAAATGCCTGATGTCTTGGCTTGTCACTAAATCTAACAACTTTATCTTCTATAGATGGGCAATATCTAGGCCCTGTTCCCTTTATTTCTCCGCCATATAATGGTGACCTATGCAAATTATCTCTTATTATTTGGTGCGTTTTCTCATTTGTATAGGTTAGATAGCAATCTACTTGCTTTAGGTCTTTTATTTCATCTTCAAAAGAGAATGGTACAATATTTTCATCTCCTTTTTGAACTTCCATTTTACTGAAATCAATGCTTCTTTTATTTATTCTTGCAGGTGTCCCCGTTTTAAACCTTACTAAATCAACACCTATACGTTTTAATGATTCTGATAACTTATTTGCGGCAGCAACTCCATCTGGTCCACTTTCTTGTGAAAATTCTCCCATAAATATTTTTCCTTTAAGATACGTTCCTGTAGCAACTATAACTGCTTTTACTCCATATATTGCTCCAACTGCTGTTTCTATCCCCACTACCTTGCCATTTTCTACTTTAATATCCACAATTTCTCCCTGTTTTAAGAATAAGTTTTCTTGTTTTTCTAAAGTATGTTTCATTTCTGCATGATATTTTTTTCTGTCTGCTTGTGCTCTTAAAGAATGGACCGCTGGTCCTTTTGATGTGTTTAACATTTTTATTTGAATCATTGTTTTGTCAATATTTTTACCCATTTCTCCACCTAGTGCGTCAATTTCTCTAACTAGATGGCCTTTTGAACTTCCTCCTATGTGTGGATTACATGGCATGTTTGCTACTGCTTCTAGGCTGATAGAAAACACTAATGTTTTCATTCCTAATCTTGCTGATGCAAGCCCTGCTTCACAGCCTGCATGTCCTGCTCCAATAACTGCTACATCGTAGTCTCCTGCGTAATAACTCATGTTTTTTCCTTTCCCTGAGAAACAGAAAACACTGTTTTTTTAATATTCCAAACCATTTTAACTAATCAGTGCAAGTTATATTTTGTCGAATTTTGTCGAACATCTCAATTCCCGTAGGATAACGTGTTTTAATTTAATTTTACGATATAGTGCTTATCCTATAGGTTAACCAAAATATCTTATGTATACCACAATATTTGTTCGCCTATTTTTTTGAATTGTTTCTCAATTTTTTTCCACAATTTGTATACATTTTCTGTTTATTTTAAATTTTTGGTTTTTATTTTATTAATAAAGTTACTTTTCTGTTTCTTAATTTACATTATTTATATTTTTATTTTTTAAATTTAATAATTTGATTATTTTTTATTCAATTTTTTATTTTTTATTTTTGTTTATTACATTAGCAATTTTAATTTTAAAATTTTTTATATTATTTTTCAAAATTTTTCTTATTTTCGTTTTATTTCAATTTTAATGTCTTACCTATAAAATTATACTGGTTTTTGTGTAAATTTAGTTTATTTTGGATTCTCGTGATAATTTTATGGTGTTATTTTCCTAAACAGAATTTAGAAAAAATTTCATTTATTATATCATCAGTTACAACTTCTCCTGTTATATTTCCTAAATCTTCCAAAATATCTTTTATAAAAATTGCAATTATATCAATTGGCATATTTTCTTGAACAGTATTTTTTGCTTTTTTTACATTTTCGATTGCTTTTGAAATTAAATTTTTATGTCTTAAATTTGTAACTATAACATCATTATCTACATTTATTTCTTCCAAACTAAACATTTTAGATATTAAATTGTACAATTTTTCCAATCCTTCTCCATTTAATGCAGAAATTTTTATAACATTTTCGGTAATTTTTTTAAATTTAGCATCATTTTCAGTCAAAACACTATTCAAATCTGCTTTATTTAACAAAATTATTGATTTTTTATTTTTTATAATATTTAAAATTTCTTCATCCTCTGCAGTTAATTCCTTAGAACTATCAAATATTGCTATAACTAAATCTGCATCATTTGCAATTTCCTTAGACTTCTTTATTCCTATTTTTTCAACTTCGTCTTTAGCGTCCCTTATGCCTGCGGTGTCTATTAATTTTAAAGGAACGCCCTCTATATTAACAAATTCCTCTATTGTGTCTCTTGTTGTACCTTCATATTCCGTAACAATTGCTCTATCTTCCTTTAGTATTGCATTTAATAGTGATGATTTTCCTGCGTTTGGCTTTCCAATTATTGCAGTTTTTATTCCTTCTTTAATCAATTTTCCGTTATCAAAACTTTTTTCGAGTGTTTCCAATTTATTTTGTACACTGTCTAACATTTCTGATATTTGGCTATTTGTGACATCATCAACATCATATTCTGGATAATCTATACTAACATCCACATTAACCATAACATCTAAAATTTCTTGTTTTATTTCCTTTATTTTTCTAGATAATACTCCTTCTAATTGCTTTATACCCGTTTTTGCTTCCTTTTCTGATTTTGCATTTATTACATCTATAACTGACTCTGCTTGTAATAAATCAATTCTTCCATTTAAAAATGCTCTTTTTGTGAATTCCCCTGGCTCTGCTAGATTTGCGCCATTTTTTAAACATAAATCTAATATTTTTCTTATTACTATATTTCCTCCATGTGTATTTATTTCGCACATATTTTCTGTTGTGTAACTTCTTGGAGCCTTGAAATATGATACTAAAACTTCGTCTATTATTTCTTCATTTTCTATAATATGTCCATATTTTATTGTATATCCTTTAATATTTTCTACGCTTTCTTGCTTTTTAGGTTTAAAAATTTTGTTTAGTACTTCAAAGCAATTTTTCCCACTCATACGTACAATTCCAATTCCACCAATTCCGCGGAGCCGTAGATATTGAAGCGATTACATCCATTATTTTTTACCTCCTTTTTCAACAAAAAAGAAGCCAAAGATAGAATTACTTTATACAAGTAAAATCTGACCTTTGACCTCCGATTTTATATATTTAATTTCTTTTTAAAGATATAACTACTCTTCTTCTAGGTTCTTCTCCTATACTTCTAGTCTCTACTTTGTCGCTGTTTTGTAGTTTTGCATGAATTATCTTTCTTTCATAGGCTTGCATTGGCTCTAAAGTAACAGATTTTTTAGTTTTTATAACTGTTTTTTCAAGTTTTTCTGCCAAATCTTCTAATGCTTTTTCTCTTTTTGCTTTATATCCTTCTATGTCTAAAACAACTCTTACTCTGCTTTCTATTCCCTTGCTTGCTATTATAGATAAGATAGTTTGGAAAGCATATAATGTTTCTCCTCTGTATCCTATTAAAAATCCTAAATTTTCATTATTTATGTTTACTTTTAGTCCTGATGATGTCTTTTCTATGCTATATTTAGCATCTTTTTGAGTTTTTTCTAAAAATTCTTTTAAGAATTTTTCTACATTATTTTCTGCTTTTTCTTGTTCTTCAATAGATAATTCTATTTCTTTTCTATCTTTTTTTACATTTTCATGTTTTTCATTTTCTTTTACTGTTAATTGTACTTTAACAACTCTTGGTGCCAAAATACTGAAAAAACTGCGTTTTTCCCCACTTTCTAAAACTTTAATATCGACCATATTTTTAGTAACTTTTAATTCTTTTAAGCCTTTTTCTATGGCCTCATTTGTTGTTTTTCCTTCAGCTACAATACTTTTACTCATTCTAACATTTCCCCTTCTTCCGGCAAATATATTTAATCTTTTATAATTTTGTTTAAAACTAATCTTTCGCCAATCATTAAAATGTTATTTACTAACCAATACAAAGCTAGTCCTAATGGTGCTACAAGAGATATTGAAACAGACATTATTGGCATCATCCAAGACATCATTTTGTTTGATTGTTCCATCATATCTTCCATTTCGTTTTTCTCTTCTTCTTTACTGTCTTTTTCCTCTTTTTCAGTAATATCAATCACTCCATCATTTTTCTTGCTCTTCTTTTGCATTGATGTTGTAATTTTCATTGATATAAATGTTGATATTATATAAAGTGCTGGTATTATATATACTGTCCAATCATTTAAGTTTTGTTGTGGTATTTTACTTAAGTCTAATCCACAGAAATTCATGTTTAAATTAATTTTATTTAAACCTTCATTTTCTGGCATTTTTTCTTTTAAGTAATCTAATTCTCTTATTATATCAATTTCTGAATATGCTTGATTTACAGTAATTCCACCGTCTTTTAGTTGTTGTACATATGTGTTTATTTGGTCATTATTTATTTTTTCCATGTATGTTAATGGGCATCTAACCATATAGAATATTGATATTAATAATATAAATTGTGCTATTGTACTTAAACATCCACTAAATGGACTCATATTTTCTTTTTTATATAAATCCATCATTTCTCTATTTAACTTTTCTGGATCATTTTTATATTTAAATTGCAAAACTTTAATTTTTTCGTTAAGTTCTGTGCTTTTTTTCATTGTCCTTTGTTGTTTTATTGATAATGGTAACATAATAATTTTTATCAAAACAGTGAATAAAATTATTGCTAAACCATAATTCCCAACAAAATTGTTAATAAAGTTTAATAAATATCCAAAAATGTTTGCAAAAAATTGAAACATTTATTTTCCTCCTGACTATTTTAGCGGGTCATACCCGCCTTTTGAGAAAGGATTACATCTTAAAATTCTATGTATTCCTAAAATTGTACCTTTTACCGCACCATACTTTTCTATTGCTTGTTTTGTATATTCTGAGCATGTTGGGTAAAATTTGCAATTTATATTTTTACTTTCTAACCATAAAGAAATATGCTTTTGATAAAAATTTATTGCTTTTAATAATATTTTTTTCATTTCTATATTTCCGTATTTTCTTTTACTTGTGCCTTGTCAAATATATAATTCATGTCTTTTTTTATGTTTTCAAATGTTGCATATTTTATGTCTACATTCTTTTTCCATAAAAAAACGATGCTTTTTCCTGTTTTTATTTGTGGTTCTAATATCTTGTAATTTTCTCTAATTAGCCTTTTTATATGGTTTCTTTTAACTGCTTTTGCAGTTTTTACACTTATGGCTAGTCCTAGTAAATTACAATCTTTATTATTGTCTTTTATAAAAGCATCTATGTTTTTTCCTGAAAAATATTTTCCTTTTGACAAAACGTGTTTAAATTCATAATTTTTTTTTAACATTTTTGTTTTTTTCATTTTTATACCTTCTTGCATTTGAAAAGTGGCATGAAAAAAATTAAATTATGCACTTAATTTTTTTCTACCTTTAGCTCTTCTTGCTTTTAAAACGTTTCTGCCTGCTCTTGTTTTCATTCTTTTCATAAATCCATGTTCTTTCTTTTCTTGTCTGTTTTTTGGTTGAAATGTTCTTTTCATTCTTTAG
This sequence comes from uncultured Clostridia bacterium, assembly GCA_934162615.1. Classification (GTDB taxonomy): domain Bacteria; phylum Bacillota; class Clostridia; order TANB77; family CAG-508; genus CAG-269. The sequence goes on along the minus strand of CAKPJK010000001.1, from coordinate 26,536 downwards.
CACCTCCTACTGCTTAATTTTATTAAATTCCATTTCTGGAAGTTTCATACATATTTGCAAGTATATCGATTATACAGTAAACTGTTTGCGTTTGTCAAGAGTTTTTTTAAAAAAGTGTAAAAAGAAATTTGGTACTATGTAAACTTTTATTTTTCATTTTTTTGTAATATTTTTGTAATATAAGGAAGTTATCCACAGTTTTTTTATAAATTTTCCACAATCAAAAAAAATTTTCCACAACCCTATTGACTTTTTATTATATTATTTGTTATTATATGAATTACAAAAAAATGCGCGTTTTTTATTGGTATTTCAGTAAAAATTCTGTTCGTATATTTTTGGCTTTTATTACTAAAATATTACAAACTTATCAACAACTGTGGATAACTATGTGGATAAGTTTTGTTAGAAAGGATGAAAAAAAAATGGGCGTAGACAAAGATGAACTTTTAAGCAAATTAAAAGAATTACTCAAAGGTGAAGTTTCAACTATTTCTTATGATACATGGTTTGCTCCCTTAGGAATTGATTCAATAAAAGATAATCATATTGTTTTTACAGCAACTTCTGAATTTCAACAAGATTTTATTGAAAACAAATTTAATAGTCTAATTTTCAACACTTTAAGATTTATCACAAATAAAGAATGGACTTTTTCTGTTATTGATCTTTCAAAAGAGGAAAACACAAATCAAAATATTATTGCAGATAAAAATTCGAATGTTACAGATGCCGAACTTGAAACTAACCATCAAACAATAGATCCAAAATATACTTTTGAAACTTTTGTTGTGGGTAATAACAACAGATTTGCACATGCAGCAGCATTAGCAGTAGGAAATGAACCTGGAGAATCTTACAATCCGTTATTTTTATACGGTGGTGTTGGTTTGGGTAAAACTCACTTAATGCAAGCTATTGGTAACAGAATTTTAGAAAATAATCCAAAATCTAATGTTCTATATGTTACATCAGAAAAATTTACAAATCAACTTATAAACGCTATCAGAGATGGTAAAACCGAAATGTTTAGAAATAAATATCGTAATATAGATGTTCTACTTATTGATGATATACAATTTATAGCTGGTAAAGAAAGAATTCAAGAAGAATTCTTCCACACATTTAATACTTTAAGAGAAGCTAGAAAACAAATCATTATTTCAAGTGATAAGCCTCCAAGAGATATTGAATTTTTGGAAGATAGATTAAAATCTAGATTTGAATGGGGGCTTTTAGCCGATATATCTTGTCCAGATTACGAAACTCGTTTGGCAATTTTAAGAAAAAAGGCTCAGGATGAAAGTATAATAATTGATGATTCAATTTTATCTGACATAGCAACAAAAATTGATTCAAACATAAGAGAATTAGAAGGTGTATTTAATAAAATTGTTGCTAGAGCCAATTTAACACACAGTCCAATTACAATTGAACTTGCAGAAAATATTATTAATGAATTCAAATATGAAAGTGAAAAAGTAATTTCTAGTGATTTCATAAAAGAGACTATTGCTAAATATTTTAGCATAGATAAAGATGACTTAAGTGGTAGTAAAAGGTCTAATGATGTTGCTTTTCCAAGACAAATTGCAATGTATCTTTGTAGAGAAGTTGCAGGGATGTCATTCCCTCAAATTGGTATAGAATTCGGTAATAGAGACCATTCAACAGTAATACATGGCTACAACAAAATTGCAAAAGAAATAAAAGATAAAAATAGTACCAAGTTAATTGTGGAAAGTGTGGAAAACATAATTACGAGTGAAAAAAATAAGTAGACTCTAAATAAAATTTATTGTTTTTAAATTTATGTTTGGAAAAATAATTGTTTGGAAAAAAATGTTGAATCTGTTCTTACGGAATAGCGACATTAGATATCCACACCACCATGTGGAAAACGTGTGTATAACATGTGGAAAACTCATTTATCCACATTTCAATTTTTTTACTGTGGAAATTTTACCAAGTTATCCACTGAGTTATGCACAGGCATTTTGCTAGGGGTAGTAACTTTCAACATAGTTATCCACAGTTTCCACAGTACCTACTACTACTACTACTAAATACTTTTATTATAATAATATATATTTATAGGGAGGAACAAAAATGAAAATTGTATGTTACAAAGACAAAATCTTAAAAGCCATTAATTCCGTAGTTAAAGGTGTGGCTTCTAAGACTACAATGCCTATACTAGAAGGTATACTTATTCAAACAAATGATAATGAAATAAAATTAACAACTTATGATTTAGAAATCGGTATAGAATATGTGATGGAATGTGATGTTAAAGAACAAGGTAGTACTGTTGTAAATGCTATAATGTTTAGTGAAATTATAAGAAAATTACCAGATACTGAAATTTATTTAACTTTAAATGACAAAAATTTATTGGAAATTGAATGTGAAGGATCTTTATATAAATTAGCAACTATGAATCCAGAAGAATTTCCTGAACTTCCAAAGATTGAAGTTGAAAATTCTATAGAAGTTGAACAAAATACTTTAAAAAATATGATTAGAAAAACTATATTTGCTGTAAGTTCAGAAGAAAATAGACCTATTTTTACAGGATGCCTATTCGAAGTTAAACAAAATAAACTAAATATTGTTGCAGTAGACGGATTTAGACTTGCTTTAAGAAGTATATTCTTAAACAAACAAACAAATGACTTTAATGCAGTAATTCCTGGAAAAACATTAAACGAAGTAAATAAAATTTTATTAGATTCTTTTGAACCAGTAAAGATAGGGGTTTCAAAGAATCAGGCTTTATTTGAAATGGATAATTGTAAAATTGTTACTAGAATTCTTGATGGTGAATTTTTAAATTATAAAAGTGTTATTCCTGATAATTGGGAAACAAGAGTAGAGGTTAATAAAAGTAATTTACAAAATAGTTTTGAAAGAATTAGTTTAATTTCTGCATCTTCTGTAGAAAAAGAGAAAAAATACCCAGTAAAAATTAATGTTGATATTGGTAAAGTTGTTATTTCTTGTACAAATCAAACAGGTGATGCTAAAGAGGAATTATTTGTTTCAACTGAAGGAAAAAATCTTGAAGCAGGATTTAATCCAAAATATTTTCTTGATTGCTTAAAAGCAATTGATGATGAAAATGTTTATGTTGAATTTGGTACAAGTATTTCTCCTTGTTTGATAAAATCAACAGAAAATAGAGATTACGTTTATATGATTTTACCTATTAGGCTTAAAGAAGATTAATAAAAAAGTTTTCCACAACTTATTAATTGTTTGTGGAAAACTTTTTAAAATAAATATTTTTTTAGGTATGATAAAAAGTAGAATTAAAAATGAAAATTTTTAATTTTCATTTTGCTCTTAAAATTAATGATATGTGATGAAATGAAAAAAAATAGAATAAATTAGAAAAAAAAAGAATAAAAAAGAATAAATTAGATAAAAATAGTTTATAAAATGTGGAAAACTATTTTTAAATTAATTTTAAAAGTGGAAAATAGAATTAATTTTAATTAATTATGAAAAAAATAGAATAAATTAGAATAAAATAGTAAAAAAAAGAAAAAAATAGTTTTTTAAATATAATAAATTAATTTTATTTATGAAAATATTGAAAATAAAATCTAACAAAATAAAAATATAAAATAAATATAAAATAAATATAAATTTAAATTGTGAAAAATAAAAAATAATATAAAAAATTTAAAATAAATTTAGAAAATTATAATTAAATAAAAAATAAAATATAAAAAATAAGAATTAATTAATAAAAAAATCACAATTAATTAAAAATAATAAATAAAAAAATTATAATTATAAAAAAATAATAAAAATTAAAATTAATAAATTAAATTTAATTAAAATTAATTTGAAAAAAATAGAATAAATTAGAAAAAAATAGAAAAAAAAGGATAAATAATAAAAATCAAAAGCATGAAAATCAAAAATAAGACGTTTTAAAAAAATAAAAATATAATTTAATTATAAAAAATAAATTAAATTCAAATTGAAAATAGTTTATAAAATGTGGAAAACTATTTTTAAAATTAAAAAATAAAAGAAAATAAATTAATAAAAATTTTTATTGGAGAAAAAAATGTGGATAAAAAAAATAAAAATAAAAAATTTTAGGAATTACGAAAGTGAAGAAATAAATTTAGAAAAAAATATAAATATTTTCTATGGACAAAATGCACAAGGAAAAACAAATATAATAGAATCTATATTTTTATGTAGTTTAGGAAAATCATTTAGAACAAAAAAAGATAAAGAAATGATTAAATTAAATGAACAAAATGCGGTAGTTGAAGTAGAATATGAAAAATCAGATAGGGACGGAAAAATAAAAATAGAAATTGGAAATAAAAAAAATATTTATTTAAATGGAATAAAAATAAAAAAATTAAGTGAATTATTAGGAAATTTAAATATTGTAATTTTTACACCAGATGATATCAATATTTTAAAAGGCGGTCCACAAAATAGAAGAAGATTTTTAGATATAATGATTAGTCAATTGAGACCAAATTATATGCATATTTTAAATTTATATATAAAAACAATGGAACAAAGAAATAATTATTTAAGACAAATTAAAGAAGAACATAAAGATGAGAATCTGTTAGAAATATGGGATGAAAAATTAGCGGAATATGCAATTAAAATATATGAATATAGAAAAGAATTTATAGAAAAAATAATTAAAAAAATCGACATAATTCATAAAAATATAACAAATGGGGAAGAGCAGATAGAATTAGAATATATAACAGAATGTGACAGCAAAGAAAAATATTTAAAATTATTAAAAGAGAGAAGAAAATTAGATATTATTAAAGGATTTACAACAAAGGGTGTACATAGAGACGATTTTATGATATATATTAATAAGAAAGATATAAAAATATTTGGTTCACAAGGTCAAAATAGAACCGCAATGCTTTCTTTAAAATTAGCAGAACTTCAAGTTATATATGATGAAATAGGAGAATACCCAATTTTATTACTAGATGATTTTATGTCAGAGTTAGATAAAACAAGAAGAAAAAATTTTTTAGAAAATATTGAAGGAACACAAGTAATTATTACGGGAACTGAAAAATTAGATATTGAAAATTTAGAATATTTGGAATATAATGTGTCTAATGGGAAAGTTCTAAAATAAAAAATATAGGAGGAAGTCAAATGGAAAAGTACAAGCATAAATATGGTGCAGAACAAATTCAAGTATTGGAAGGACTAGAGGCCGTAAGAAAAAGACCAGGTATGTACATTGGAAGTACATCTGTTAGAGGATTACATCATATGGTATACGAAATAGTAGACAATGGTGTTGACGAGGCATTAGCAGGATATTGTACAGAAATAAATGTAACAATTGAACCAGGAAATGTAATTGCAGTTCAAGATAATGGTAGAGGAATTCCAGTAGAAATACATCCAAAAACACATATATCAACTGCGGAAACTGTATATACAGTTCTTCATGCTGGTGGAAAATTTGGTGGAGATAGCGGATACAAAGTATCTGGAGGTCTTCATGGAGTTGGTGCTTCAGTTGTAAACGCACTTTCAAAATGGACAGAAGTTACAATTGAAAGAGATGGCGGAAAATACAATATGAAATTTGAAAAAGGAAAAACTGTTCAAAAACTAGAGAAATTAGGAGAATCTAAAAAAACAGGAACATTAGTAAGATTTTTAGCCGATGATACTATTTTTGAAAGTTTAAATTATGAATATGAAGTTCTAGAAAAAAGATTAAGAGAAATTGCATTTTTAACAAAAGGATTAAAAATAACTTTAGAAGATACTAGAGATCCTGAAAATATTAAAAAAGCAGAATTCTGTTATGAAGGTGGATTAATTTCATTTGTAGAATTTTTAAATAAAAACAAAGAAAAAATACATCCAACACCAATTTACATAGAAAGAGCTGGGGAAGTACCAGTAGAAATAGCAATACAATATACAACAGCATATAATGAAAATATTTATACATTCGTTAACAATATAAACACAGTTGAGGGTGGAACACACTTAGAAGGTTTCAAAAGAGCTTTAACAAAAGTATTTAATGACTACGCAAGAAGCCATAACATAATAAAAGAAAAAGAAGCAAACTTACAAGGTGAAGATATAAGAGAAGGTATAACTGCAGTTGTATCAGTTAAAGTAAAAGAACCACAATTTGAAGGACAAACTAAAACAAAATTAGGAAACAGTGAAGTAACTGGTGTAGTACAAAGTATGGTAAATGATGCATTAGCAACATTTTTAGAAGAAAATCCAAAAGTTGCAAAAGCAATATTAGAAAAATGTGTAAGTGCTTCAAGAGCAAGGGAAGCAGCAAGAAAAGCTAGGGAATTAGTAAGAAAGAAAGCTTCAACAGAAACAGCAACATTACCAGGAAAACTTGCAGATTGTAGTAGTAAAAACCCAGAAGAATGCGAAGTATACATAGTCGAAGGAGACTCTGCAGGAGGAAGTGCAAAACAAGGAAGAGACAGAAAGTTCCAAGCAATTTTACCACTTTGGGGAAAAATGCTTAATGTAGAAAAAGCAAGAGCAGATAAAATCTACGGAAATGATAAGTTAAATCCAGTAATTTTAGCCGTTGGAGCAGGAATTGGACCAGACTTTGACATTACAAAAATAAGATATGGAAAAGTTATAATAATGGCTGATGCCGATGTAGATGGTGCACATATTAGAACATTATTATTAACATTCTTCTTCAGATATATGAGACCTTTAATAGAAAATGGAAATGTGTTTTTAGCACAACCACCTTTATACAAATTATCTAAAAAAGGTATGGAAGATGTATATTGCTATACTGACGAAGATTTACCAAAAGCATATGAAGAGTTAGAGAAAAAGGGAATTTCTAGAGATCAATTAGCATTACAAAGATACAAAGGTCTAGGAGAGATGAACCCTGAACAATTATGGGAAACAACAATGAACCCAGAAACAAGAATTCTTGTAAAAGTAACTATGGATGATGCTATTAAAGCAGATGAAACATTTACGTTATTAATGGGAGATGAAGTTGAACCTAGAAGAGAGTTTATTCAACAAAATGCAAAATATGTTCAAAACTTAGATATATAAAACAAAAGTTGTCATTGGGGACGCCCCTTTTTGACAACTTTTTTTAATTTTATGTCATTGGAGACGTTCCTTTTTGACAACTTTTTTTAAAATTTAATGGCAGGTTATTAAAAACAACCTGCCATTAATCATAAAGCTAATAATAATCTCTACTAAAACTAATACATATAATACTTCAACCTAATATATATTGCTATATAAATAAGCTTAATACCACACATATTAATCATTCGCTCGACTATGGATACACCATAAGTAACTATATTCATCCAGCGAGGGACTAATAATAACCACTACTAAATTTTTAGATATAAAAATAATCTTAGCTCGAGTATATTACATATAATTTGACCATATATTAATAAATAGAAAAAATAAATATAGCCTGCATACATATAATATATTCTTATCGCCGACATATAATAATATTTTGAAATACTATTATATATCTTTGCACGAATATTAATAAAATAATTTATTCTATTAATATTCTTTGCTCAACTATTATTAACTTTATAATAGTATTATGTACAATATAAAAAAATTTATACAAAAAAAATAAAAAAAATTAAAAAAAGATTAAAAAAAAATAAAAGGAGATTAAAAAAATAGATAAAGATAAAAAAATAAAAAAGATAAAAAAGATAAAATAATTAAAAAAGAATAAAAAAATAAAATATAAAACAATAAATAAATACAAGTTAAAATAAATAAGATATAAAATAAAATTAATATAAAAATAAATGTAATATAAAATAATAAAATTCAAAAATAAAGCAATTAATTTTTTTAATAATATAATTTGATTAATTAAAATAAAAATTAAATAAATCGGAAAATAAGAATAAATTAGAAAAAAATCAAAAAAAATAGAAAAAATTAGAAAATAAGAGTTAATAACATGTGGATAATGATTATAAAAATTAAAATTAAATGTGGAAAAAAATTATAAATAAATCAAAATATAGTAAATAATTATAATAATTTTTTATAATTATAAATAAATAAATAAAAATATTCAAAAATAAAGCAATTAAATTTTTTTTAATATATGTAATTAATTAAAATAAAAATAAATAAGAAAAAACAAAGAAATATAAAAAATTAATTTAAAATTAAAAATATTAAATAAATTAAAAAGGATTATGATTTTGTGATAGACATTATAAACAAAAAGAAAAATTTTAAAAATGTTTTGTTTATATTATTAAATTAGAAATATTTTTCATTAAAATTTTTAATTATTTTTTTATAAATGAAATAAAATATTTTAAATAATAAAATAACAGGAATTAATACAGAATTAAATAGTTTTAGGAAAATAAAAGATATTATGTTTAATATATGGAAAAAATATAATAACCTAATTTTAGGGAAATAAAGGTTTTTGAATAGATACATTTTTATAGAAAATTATAATAATGAGATAGAAGTCTTTTAATAACATCTTATATCAAGTATACATAATCATAAAAATCAAATATTTTGAAATAATAAAAAATCTACTTGAATTATGCAAAAGTTCATTTTAAATTTAAAATTTTTTAAATTCAAGATATTATTAAATCATTAATTGTAAAATATTATTTCTTATTATAACTCAAAATTAAAAGTAGATAAAAATAATAAATAAAAAATCAAATAAAATTTTTTAATTCAAAAATAAAAATAATAAAATTCAAAAATAAATAAATTATTTTTTTTATTAGTATAATTTCATTTCTAAAAATAAAAATTAAATAAATCGTAAAATAAGAATAAATTATAAAAAAATCAAAAAAATAGAAAAAATTAGAAAATAAGAGTTAATAATATGTGGATAATAATTATAAAAAATAAAAATAAATATGGAAAAATAAATTATATATAAATAAAATAATTTTATATTAAAATTATAAATAATTAATTAGAGATAAAACGAAATATAAAATAAAATAATAAAAAAAATTAAAAATATAATAAAATATTGATTAATATTAAAAGTTTAATTTTTTTAATTTGCTTTTAGAATAAAAAAATCTTTAATGCATTTTGTATTTTTATTATATTATTAAAAAGGAAATATTTTCTATAAAAATTTTAATTATTTTTTTATAAATGAAATAAAATATTATAAATAATAAAATAACAGGAATTAATACAGAATTAAATAGTTTTAGAAAAATAAAAGATATTATGTTTAATATATGGAAAAAATATAATAACCTAATTTTAGGGAAATAAAGGTTTTTGAATAGATACCTTTTTATAGAAAATTATAATAATGAGATAGAAGTTTTTTAATAACATCTTATATCAAATATACATAATCACAAAATCAAATATTTTGGAATAATAAAAAATCTACTTGAATTTTGCAAAAGTTCATTTTAAATTTATAATTTCTTTTATTCAAAATGCTGCAAAATATTCAATTAAAAATATAAGTATTTTTTATAGCCAAGAATTAAGATTTTTTAATAAGAATATAAATTAAAAATTTTTTTCAACTAAATTAATAAGAAAAATTAAAATAAAAAATAGAATAATAAAAAGAAAATTATGAAATAAAATAAATTTATTTTAAATTTATAAATAAATAATTAAAAATAAAATAAAAATAATAAGTAATAATTAAAAAATATTAAAAAAAATTTTAATTAGATAATATACTTGATGTCGATTTTTGTCGAAAAGTTTTTGTTGACAAATGGAAAAAAACAGAGTAAAATAGAAAAACAGACGGAGGTGAGAAAAATAAAAAATATATCAGTTCAGCAGTGGTTACCACTAGAAGAAATTCTTAATACTGGAATCATAAAAATAAATAAAAATAAATATGTAAAAATATTAAAAATAATTCCAATCAATTATAATTTAAAATCAGATTTAGAAAAAAAGACAATTTTAAATTCATACAAAATTTTATTAAAAACATGTAATTTTAATATTCAAATTTTAATTCAAAGTAATAAAGAAGATTTAAGTCAACACATTAATAACATCGAAAAAAATATTCAAAAAAAAGAAAATAAATATTTAAAAGAAATATCAGAAAATTATATTAAATTTGTTCAAACATTAAATTATTCAAGAAATTCTGCTTCTAAAGATTTTTATCTAATAATATCAAATGAAAATTTAGAAAATATTGATTCAATAGAAATCGTCGAAAATGATTTAAAAGAAAAATATTTTAAAATAAAAGAATGTTTATCTAGATGTGGTAATGACGTTATTGAGTTAAATGAAAAAGAAGAAATAATTAAAATTTTTTATTCTTTATTAAATACAAGAAATTTTTTAAATAAATAAAAAATAAATAAAAAAAATAAATAAATAATAAAAATAAATAAATAATAAATATAAATAAATAATAAATATTAAATAAAAATAAAAAAACAAATAAAAAATAAAAAAGATTTAAATTCAAAAATAAAACAATTTAATTTTTTAATAATATAATTTAATTAATAAAAATAAAATTAAAATAAATAAGAAAATAAGAATAAATTAGAAAAAAATCAAAAAAAATAGAAAAAAAGAGTTAATAATATGTGGATAGTATATAAAAAATTCAAATAAAAAGTGGAAAGGAAGTATAAAAAATAAATAAAATTATTAAAAATATAAAAGAAAACAAAAAAATAAACAATTTTATTGATGGAGTATTTACAAAAAAAGATTCAATATCACCAGCATATATTAATAAACAAAATCCAAAATATTTCGAAGTAGATAATTTATTTTATTCATCATTAATAGTTGTAAATTATTATAGAGAGCAAACGGACCTTTTATTAAAAAATTTAGTAGAAACAAATATAAATATGAATATATCAATATTTTACGAAAAACAAGATAGTTATAAAACAATAAAAGATTTAACATATCACATTGGAAATGTAGGTGTAGAACTAAAAGAATCAAATGAAAACAGGCAAGATATAGACATCGCAGCATACACATACAATGATGCAAAATATATAAGAAAAGAAATTCAAGTAAATAATGAAGAATTATATTTTTTATATATTTACATAAATTTATATGCAAACAATATAAAAGAATTAGAATATAATTTAAATAAAATTGAAGGAATAGCACAAAGTAAAGGAATGCAAACAAGAAGAGCAAATTTTAGGCAAGAGGAGTGCTTTTTAGCAGGTTTACCAATAATGGAAAATAAGGAAATAATAAAAGAAGCAGCAAAAAGAAATATTTTAACAACAGGACTTTTAGCAACATATCCATTTATATCATCAACAATTTTTGATAAAAACGGAATATTTATTGGAACAAATATTTACAATAATTCATTGGTTTTTATAGACAGATATAATACCGAAAAATATAAAAATGCAAATATTTGTATTTTTGGTACAAGTGGAGCAGGTAAATCTTTTTATACAAAATTATTAATTTTAAGATATAAACTATTGGGTATAAAACAATATATAATAGATCCAGATAGAGAATATAATAAAATTTGCGAAAAGTTAAAAGGAGTTGAAATAAAATTAGGACCAACTTCGAATACATATATAAATGTTTTGGAAATTAGAAAGGAAAGCATAGAAGACGGAGAAAATGGATATTTAGCAATTAAAATAAGTAAATTAATTGGTTTTTTTAATTTAATATTTGGAGAACTAGACGAAGAGGAAAAAGCGTTATTGGAAGAAAAATTAATACAAGTATATAAATTAAAAAATATTAATTTTGATGATAAAAGTTTATATAATGAAAATGGAGAATTTAAAAATGAAAAACAAATGCCAATATTGGGAGATTTATTTAATATTTTAGGACAAGATGAAAGAACAAAAAAATTTAAAATAAAATTAATTCCATTTGTTGAAGGTTCAATGAAATTTTTTAATAATTATTCAAATATTAAAATAGACAATGAATTAATCGTTGCAGATATTTATGATTTAGGAGAAGAAAATTTAAAATATGGAATGTATATTTTAATTGATATTTTTTGGGATGCAGTAAAAAAAGATAGAAAAGAAAAAAAGGCAATTTACTTAGATGAAATTTGGAGATTAATAGGAGTAACATCAAATAAATATGTAGCAAGTTTCATTTATAAGATTTTTAAGACAATAAGAAAATATGGAGGAAGTGGTGTTGCCATTACTCAGGACATCTCTGACATCTTTAGTCTAGATAATGGAACATACGGAAGAAGCATATTAAGCAATTCTAGTATAAAAACATTTTTTGCATTGGAAGAAGAAAATATTAAAATTTTAAGTGATTATGCAAACCTTTCAGAGAAAGAAAAGATTGAAATAAAGTCACTAAAAAGAGGGGAGTGTTTAATGTTTGTTGGAGATGATCATATATTAACAAAAATACAAGCATCTGAAAAAGAAAAAGAAATAATAGAAGGTGAGAAAATAAAAGATGAAAATAATTACCGCTATGAATAATCCAGAATTAAATGAAGAATTAAAAAAAGAAAAAAATATAGAAATAATTTGTAAAGATATTTTTTATAAAGAAGGTATTTTAGAAATTTTAGAAAATGAAATAAATATAGATTATATTTTTATTAATTATGAATTACCTGGAGAAATTAAATTAAATAATTTAATTGAAAAAATAATAGAAAAAAATGAAAAAATAAAAATAATTATTTTTATAAAAAAAGAAAATAAAAATAATTTATATAAAATAAAAAAAGAGAAAAATACAGAAAATAATCTAGAAATAATAAAAGATATAAAAAATAAAAATATTATTAGAATTTTTTATAATGAAAAAATAAATTTAATAGAATTAAAAAATTATAAAAAAAATAATAATGAAAAAATAGAAAATATTGAAATAAAAAATAAAGAAAATAAAAAAATTATTTTTATGGGAGAAAACCAAGTAGGCAAAAGCATGACAATAGCAATGCTTACAAAGAATTTAGAAAATAAAAATAAAAAAATATTAATAATAGAAATGAACAAAAAAGAATATGATTTATTATTTTTATTTGGAAAAAATAATAAATTAATTCATAAAAAAATAAAATTTAAAAATAAATATAAAATAAAAATTAATAATTTTTATAATAAAAAAAATAATTTAAATATAATAAAAAAATTAATAATTAAATTAAATAAAAATACAGACTATTTATTTAATAATAAATTAATTAATTTTAAAAAAATAAAAAAATTAGAAAAATATTATAATTATATTTTTATAGAAATAAATTTAAATAATAAAAATATAAAAAATAAAAAAATAATAAATAATATAAATAAAAAAATATTAATAATAAATCCAAATTTAATTAATATAAAAAATACATTAAATAAAATAGAAAAAAATAAAATAAATAAATTTAAAGTAATAATAAATAATTATAATAATTATTCTATTGATGAAAAAATAATTAAAAATATTTTTAAAGGAAATAAAGTAATTGGAAAAATAAATTATAAAAAAGAATATGACAGTTTAATAAATAATAATTTTAAAATTCCGGAAAATAATTTAAAAAATATAATGAAGGATTTTAATTACATAGAAATTTAATAAAAAAATAAATGATAAAAACAAAAGAAAATATATAGAAAAGAAATATAAAGAACTAATGAATAAATATTGACAAAAACAAAAGAATAAACTATAATGTAAAGGAGGAATAAAATGGTTATATTTTCTTATATAGAATATTTGAAATATTCTAGAATAATTAAAGAAGAATATTCATTAAATGAAGAAGTGGCAGAGTATAAATACGATAATAAAAAAATAAATCATATACATGATAAAACATTTAGAAAAATATTAGATGATAAAAAAGAATTTACAATATTTATAAATAAAATATTTAATTTAGAAGAAAAGTTAGAAGAAAAAGACATAGAAAAATATAATAGAAAATTTGTAAGTGTAGATTATACAAATCAAGAATCAGATGTAATATATAAATTAAAAAATAAAGAAATATTTATATTAGTGGAGCATCAAACAAAAATAGATAAAAAAATGCCAATTAGAATTTTAAAATATGAATTAGAAATTATTAGAAGTAGAATGGATGAAAATAATAGATTAGAATTTCCAATAATAATTCCAATTGTATTATATACAGGAAAACAAAGATGGAATGCAAAAATTAATTATCCATCTTATAACTCAGAATTGGCAAGGTATAGAGGTCTCAAAAAAGTTGAGTATAATTTGGTAGATATAAATGATTATACAATTGAAGATTTATATAAAGAAAATAGTATATTAACAAAAATAATGATTTTAGAAAAATCTAATAAATATATAGAAATTATAAATAATGTAGATAAAATTGTTAATAAAGTATATGATTCCAAATTGTATACACAAACGCAAAAAGAAATGTTATTAAATATATTAAATAATACAATGATAAATATTGTAGGAAATAAAAAAATGAAAGAATATAAAATTAAATTGGAAGGAGGAGAAAATATGTTAGCATTATATGAAATGATAGAAAATGAAAGAAATGAAATATACTCTACAGGAATAAAAGAAGGAAAAGTAAAGGGAAAAATCGAAGGTATAAAAGCGATAGCGAAGAAAATGCTTAGAATGAAATTTGATAAAGATACCATAATGAAAGCAACAGGCATAAAAGAAGATGAATTAGAAAATTTGAAGAAATAAAACAGGAGGTATATGCATATGGAAAATATATTAAATAATAGTATAGAATTAAATAATAATTTGGAAATAGAAAAAGAACAAAAAAACTTTTTAGAAACAACACTAGGAAAAACAATAAACACTGGAATAGATATAGGAATAAGAGCAATATTACCAGATTATATAGAAGAACAAATAATAGATTTAAAAGACAATTTAATAAAATACGGTCTAAAAGAAGGAATAAAGAAAAGTATAGATGACGCAATAAATATAGGAAAAAGTGCAATTGGAATTGTAAGTGGAAACTTTGAAAACATAGCACAAATGCAAGAAGCAATAAAAAATGGAGGTATTATTGATAATGTTTCAAGTCTATTAGATAGTGTAATAAATAAAGTACAATCAAATGGATTAATAAATTCAACAGTAGCAAGAACAATAAAACAAGGAAAAAATTCAATTTTAAATAATGTAGAAAAAAATATAGAAAATACATTTAATAATCAAATAAAAGCATTAAACTATACAGAAAAATATATAGAAAATTGGAAAAATTATTTTGAAAACAAAGATTTTAATGGAATGGAAAAAGAATATAAAAAAATAAAAACAGAAATTAATTATTTAGCACCAATAGAAAAAATGATAAATGAAGCAAGAACAATTGAAAATTTACATATGTTAATAAAAAATAATGGACAAGATTTCAATTTGACAAAAGAACAAATGGAATTGGCAGAAAAATTACAATAAGTAAATAATAACATAGCAATTATAGAATAATAGAAATATTATTGTGTAATTGCTAATTTTTTTCTAGTTATAAAAGAATAAATGCTTACGTATTTAAGACATTCAAAAGATTTATAAAAAAAATAAAATTGGAGAAAAAGAGTATACATAAAAAACAAAAATTGAAAAGAGTTAAAGGAAAAGAATAAGAAAGACAATAAAATTACAAATAATGGAAATTATAAAAAGTGGTTAAAAAATTAAAAAGTTCAAAACCATTTTGGAATTTTTATTTTTGTGAATAAAACAAATAAAATCTTTATATGAAATAAAATATAAAATATAATAAAAAAAGTAGAAATAAAAAATTATATAAGTTAAATAATAATTAATAATAAAAAATTAAAAAAATAAATAATAAAAAAATATTAAAATGAATTAAACAAAAAATATATAATAAATTAAATTAATTAAAGTAAAAAATAAAAATAAAATAAAAAAAAAATAATTAATAAATAAATAAAAGAAATAAAATTAATTAAAATTAAAAATTAATTTAATTAAAAAATTTATAAAAATAAAAACATTCAAATAAAAAATTTTAAAAAATAAAATAATAAACTAAAATTTAATAGAGATTTATTTTAACAAAATTTATATAAAATAAAAAAATTAGTGTGTATATAATAAAAAAGAGTTAAATACAAGAAAAAAAAGAAATATAATAAAAAAAAATAAAAAGAGGAAATAGGAAGGAGATTAAGAAAAATCTACGCAATTTCTCTAAAAAAAAAAAAGACCTAAAATATAAAGATATCAATATTTAAAAGCCTACGTAAGCAATGATTATAGGAAATTAAAGAAAACTAAAAAAAAGATCAAAAACAGTAGACATAAGATGAAACTTAAAAAACAATAAACAAATATTTAATGAATAAAATTCAAAAATGTAAAATAATGGTAATATAAAAAAGTCATAAATTTTTATAAAAATTCGTGGCTAAAAAAATGAAAGTTAAAATAAAAATTTATAGTATTGAAAAAATAAAAATATATTTATACTTATAATAAATTTAAAATTACTATAAAGAAAAAATATAATATTGATTAAAATTAAGTTAAAATAAAAAAATTTAAATTAAAAATAAATAAATATAAATTAAATAAATAATCAAAAAAAAATAAAAAAATAAAAATAAAAAATAAAATAAATAATAAAATAAAAAAAACCAAAATAAATTATATAAAAAATAAATAATTATTTTGAATTTTTTATAAAATAATATGTAGCATGAATAAAATTATAAATATACTCAACAACATTATCAGGACATTTATTAAGAATTCTATTAATTTTTGCAACAGTATTATTAGAGGATTCATTGCCAAATAAAATATAATCGGCAGAAACACCAGTAAATTTTTCAATTTTTACAAGAGTATTATTACTTAATGAACGTTCGCCTCTTTCAATTATACCTAAAAAGAAATCAGAGATATCTATCATTTCAGAAAAAGTTTCTCTGCTCATTTTTAAATCTTCACGTATTTTTCTTATTCTATCACCAATTATAATATCTTCTTCCATAATCTTCCTCCATAAAACAATTATAGTATAAAAACAACAAAAATCTACATATACTAACAGTATACAAAGAATATACACAAAATGTACCCTGTTCAAAAAATTAAAGCAACAAGCAAAGAAGAAAAAGAAAGCATAAAAAATGCAATAATAATGGAAGAAATGTACAAACAAGGATTCAAAGATGGAATAAACCTCATAATACAATGCCAAAAATCACAATAAAAAACAAGCAAAAATAAATATTCAAAAACAATAGAAATCCCTAGTAAAAAAGCAACTTTTTTAGCAAAATCACTTGCAAAATCAAGGGTATTTTAGTATAATACAAATGTAGAAAAAACTATGAAAAGAGGGAAAACAAATGGAAGAAACACCACAAAGAAGAGACGGAAAAATAATCGAAAGAGACATCGACAAAGAAATGAGAACAGCATACATTGACTACGCCATGAGCGTTATAGTATCACGTGCACTTCCAGACGCAAGAGACGGATTAAAACCAGTACATAGAAGAATATTATACGCAATGCACGAAGATGGAATTACATCAGATAAAGCCTACCGTAAATGTGCAAATACAGTAGGATCAGTTTTAGGACGTTACCATCCACATGGAGACAGTTCAGTATATGACGCAATGGTAAGACTTGCGCAAGACTTTACAATGAGATATCCATTAGTAGATGGACACGGAAACTTCGGTTCAGTAGACGGAGACAGCCCTGCGGCCATGAGGTACACAGAAGCCAGAATGTCAAAAATTTCTGAGCTTATGCTAACAGACATCGAAAAAAACACAGTAGACTTCATGCCAAACTATGACGACAGATTACAAGAACCAACAGTTTTACCTGCAAGAATACCAGCATTATTAGTAAACGGTTCATCAGGTATTGCCGTAGGTATGGCAACAAACATACCACCACACAACCTATCAGAAGTAATAGATGGAATTATAAAAGTAATTGATAATCCAGAAACAACAATAGAAGAATTAATGGAAATTATAAAAGGACCAGACTTCCCAACAGGAGCAACAATTTTAGGCAAAGAAGGAATCAAACAAGCATATACAACAGGTAGAGGAAAAATCACTATGAGGGCTGAAGCAGAGATAGAAGAAATGAGTGGAAATAGACAAAAAATCATAATCACATCTTTGCCATATCAAGTAAACAAAGCAAAACTTGTTAAAACAATAGCAGATTTATCAAAAGAGAAAAAGATTGAGGGAATCTCAGAAGTAAGAGACGAATCAGACAGAAAAGACAAGACAAGAGTTGTAGTTGAACTAAAAAGAGATGCGCGTCCACAAGTAATTTTAAACCAATTATACAAACACACACAAATGCAAGAAACATTTGGTGCAATAATGTTAGCCCTAGTAGATGGAGTTCCAAAGATACTAACATTAAGACAATGTTTGGACTGCTTTATTGGACATAGAAAAGAAGTAATTTTAAGACGTACAAAATTTGAACTAGACAAAGCCCTAGCGAGAGCACACATTTTAGAGGGATTAAAAATTGCATTAGACAATATTGATGAGGTAATAAACATTATACGTTCTTCATACGATAATCCAAAAGAAAGATTAATGGAAAGATTTGGCTTATCAGATATACAAGCACAAGCCATCCTAGATATGAGATTAAAAACATTATCAGGATTGCAAAGAGAAAAAATCGAAGATGAATATAATGAATTAATGAAATTAATTGCACATTTAAAAGATATTTTATCAAGTGCAACATTAGTATATGACATCATAAAAGAAGAACTATTAGAAATAAAAGACAAATACGGAGACGACAGATTAACAAAAATCGTTCCAGCAGCAGGAGAATTTAATGCAGAAGACCTAATAAAAGAAGAGCAAACAGTAGTAGCTTTAACTCACTTTGGATATATTAAGAGAATGCCAATAGACATTTATAGAAGCCAAAGAAGAGGTGGAAAAGGAATAACAGGTATTGCAACAAGAGAAGAAGACTTTGTAAAACAAATATTTACTGCTTCAACTCATGATACAATCCTATTCTTCTCAAATAAAGGTAAATTATATAAATTAAGAGGATTCGAAATTCCAGAAGCAGGAAGAACTGCTAGAGGAACTGCAATTGTTAATTTATTAAATCTAGATGCAGGAGAAAAAATATCTGCAGTTATCCCAATTCAAAACTTTGCCGAAGGTAAATACTTATTAATGGCAACAAAAAATGGATTAATCAAGAAAACTGCACTTACAGAATATAATTCTGCAAGAAGAACAGGATTACAAGGTATAACACTTAAAGAAGACGACGAACTTATTACCGTAAGACTTACAGACGGTGAGGACAATGTTGTACTTGTAACACATGAAGGTATGTGTATAACATTTGACGAAAAAGAAGTACGTCCAATTGGTAGAGTATCACAAGGTGTAATAGGTATAAGATTAGAAGATGGAGACGAAGTAATTGGAATGGAATCTGTAATTGCTGGCGGAAAAGGTGCAACACTTCTTGCTATAACTGAAAATGGATTTGGTAAGAGAACAGAATTAGACGAATACAGAGTTCAAATAAGAGGTGGAAAAGGTGTTATTACATATAAAATTACACCAAAAACAGGAAAATTAGTAGGTGCTAGAATTGCTACTGAAGAAGATGATGTAATGTTAATTACTGATACTGGTACAATTATTAGACTTAATGTTAAAGATATTAGTGTTCTTGGTAGATCT
Organism: uncultured Clostridia bacterium; assembly: GCA_934162615.1. Classification (GTDB taxonomy): domain Bacteria; phylum Bacillota; class Clostridia; order TANB77; family CAG-508; genus CAG-269. The sequence continues at coordinate 6,770 of CAKPJK010000001.1, read as the reverse complement.
ACTCAAGGTGTTACTTTGATGAGAACTAATGATGGTGGTAAGGTTGTAAGTATTGAAACTTTAACTCCAGAAATAAATGATGTAGAATAAAAAAATAGGGATTTGGGGACGGTTCTTCAATCCCTATTTTTTTTATTTATTAGAAAAGTAATGCAACTTTCATAGAATATAAAAAAACAGGGATTGAAGAACCGTCCCCAAATCCCTATTTTTTAAATCTCAAATCTTCTCCAAAGAAATAATAAATATCATAATATCCTGCAATTCTTGAACCAATACGTTCCTCATAATTCTTAAAAATATCATTAATATTAAGATTTGTAGAAATAATCGTCTTAGTAATTTTATTATTCAAATTCAAAATTCTAGTATTCAAAATAGTAAATAACTCACTAAGTTTCATACTATTCAAACTCTCTGTTCCCAAATCATCAATAATCAATAAATCGCAATCAAGGATTGATTGGTAGAAATTGCTATCCAAATTTTTTTGTCTATTCATCTTAAAATCTATTACGCTTTCAAGTAATACAGGCGCTGTTTGATAAATAACAGTTTTGCCTTTTTTTAATAATTCTGCAGCAATGCAATTTGACATAAAACTCTTACCGTAAACCAGTAGAGCCAACAAAAAGCAAATTTTTACAATCAGGATTATCAAAATTATTAACAAATTCAATAGACTTATTTTTGATATTTAAAATATTTCTTCGAGGAGAAATATTAAATCTATACTTTGCTAAATCAACTTCATCAGAAAAAATCAATTCATTAAAGTTATTAAAATTCTCTTTATCAATATTAGAAATATTAGATTTATTAAAAGCAATATTTAATAATTTTTGTTTTAAACAATTGCACATTGTTGTTTTATAATTCTCATCTAAAACAAAACCTGTATCATTACAAATTTTACATTCATAAAAAGGTTTTAAATAATCAAGACTATAACCATTTTGCATCAAAATAGCCTCTTTTTCCTTTTTTAAATTTGCAATTTTTAGTTTTAAATTATCTACACTATCAGGTTTAGAAATATTATTTAAAATATTTTTTGCAGTACTAATTCCTAAAGTACTTAGTTCAGAATCAATTTCTTCCAAACGTGGAATTAATTTATACAAATTTTCTTTTCTTCTATCTAAATCCAATTCTGCATTTAATTTTTTTTGTTCATATTCTTTTAGTAAAGAATTTAAAGTCTCATTTGCCATAAATATTTTATTCCTTTCTGGCCTTAACAGAATAAAAAGGCACGAATAAATTAATTAATATTATAATTATAAATTATCATTATTTGCATATAAAAAGTCCAAATTATCATATTGCCTTTGTTCATAATTAGCCTTTGAAACCTTAGATTTCATTTCCTTGATATCTTTGTTTTGTTTTTTACGTTGTTCCAAAAATGCCTCAACCTGATCAGGAGTTTTTAAATTTCTCTCATGCCAATCTGTTATAATACTATTTATATACTCAAAAGTTGGATTCTGTTTATAGGTAGTTCTTTTTAAAGCAATTTCTATAACATTCATATCATATCCAAAATCTAAAATCCAATTTTCAATATAAGCCTCTTCATATTGCGTTAGGCCGCCATGTTTTCCAAGTTTTTTTGCAATAGTCTTTTTAATACTTTTCATTTTTTCTTGTTTTTGATCATAAGCATCTAAATCATTCCAAGTATGAATTTTATTAGAAGCCCAGGCCTCTGCAACTGTTTGTACATAATTTTTTCCTAATGCAGAACGGTTATAACAATAATTAAATAAAGAAATCATAACTTGTTCATCAAAATTATATTTTCTAAACCATAAATCAATATCGTTGTACCAAGAAGGTCCCATAATTCCTTGAAAATATGTGTTATTAATATGTTCAATCGCTTTCGCTCTGGATTGATTTTTTGCAACATTTTCTATAGTTTCTTTAGACTGAGAAAGATTTGGCTTATATAAATTATTTAACGCAACTTCTTGTAAGTCAACAACTATGAATCCTGTAGTTTTCTTTAAAATTAATTTTTTATCTTCCAAAAATTTTAAACCGTCACTAATAGCCTTTACAGGCAAAGACAATTTTTTTGATAAATCATTTATTTTAACATCTTTTTTGTATTTAGATAGAAAAAATAAATATAAATAAATCTTTAAATAATCACCAGGTAATTCTGGTAAGTAATCTGTAAAAAATATGTCTGGAACTTGTGTTTCAGAAAATAATAATTGTTTATCGTTTTGTTCTAGTTTCATTTTTATCCCCCATTAAAATAAATGATTTGCAAATTTCTAATTTGTATAATAGATTATAACTTTTTTGGACAAAAAATTCAAGGAGATTTTCTAAATAAATATAATTTTTGTTTTATTATAAAATTTGATATGTATTTTAGTACATAAATAATGCTTTCTCCATTGAAACCAGAAAAACTAAATAATAATAATGGAAAACAAAATATGAAAAATAAAAATATTTTTATATTTAAATTATGAAATAGATTGACAAAAATAAATATTATTAAATCCCATATTAAATTTAAAAAAATTGTGCTATATTCTATTACTCCAAATAATTTATTTTTAAAATTATAATTTTGTGGAAAAATAAATTTCATAAAACCTCCTTATAAAAATAAAAAATAATAAATAATTAAATTAAAATAAAATAAATTAAAATAAATAAAAATAAATTAAATAAAAATAAATAAATTAAAAATAATTAAATAAATTAAATAAAAATAAATAAATTCAAATAAAAAAATTAAATTAAAAACAAAAAAATTCAAAAAATAATTAAAAAAATCTATTTTAAAAATTTAGAAAAGTTACCCACATTTTGTGAAAAATCTGTGGAAACTCCACCCAAAAATTCTCTCACAAAAGAATTAGCTTTTATTAAGGCATACAAGCCACCAATATAAATAAATTTAGAAAATAAATTAGACGAAGAATAATCAATAGAAAATAAAATTAATAAAATAATTGATACAATAATTTGTATAAATAATAAAGAAAATAAATTTCTAAACCACGCTTTAAAAAACCAAGAAGTAGAATCCAAAGAATTTGATAAAATTGCAAAAGGAGCAATTAAAACAAAAACTTTAATTAAAACATATCTTAAAGAATAAGAAAAAACTAAGTTTAATAAAGAAACTGAAATAAATCCTTTAATTAATCCATCTAATGAAAACACATCAATAGAAGACGTATCAATAGAAATATTTGTATTAATATCTAAAATTAATTCAGAAAAACAAATATTTTTATTAAATAAATTTTCTCCCAAATTTCGAATTGCCAAAGAAATATTAGAAAAAATATCTAAAAATTGTGACAATAAAAAATAAGAACAATTCATACAAATTCCACAAACAACTAATTTAATTAAAAAACTATGGGGACTTTCTACTTTAGAATAGGTAAAATGTGACAATAAGTATTTTATTGCAAAATATAGAATAGTCCCCAGAAGCAAAGAATTTGCTATCAATAAAATTCCATTAGAGGTAGATGTGCCAAAAATATTTTCAAAATTTTTATCTTGTAAAATATTTGAGTTTATAAAAGTAATATCATCTAATAAATTATATAAATTATTATCTATTGAACTAAATAAATTTCCTAAAATTGTATTTATTGTATCTATTATAATCTGTGTTATATTTGATTGTTCCAAAATTCCTCCTAAAAAATAATTTTAAATTTAATAAATAAAATAAATTAAATAAATAAAAATAAATAAATAAAAATAAATAAAATAAAAATAAATAAAATAAAAATAAATAAAATAAAAATAAATAAAATAAAAATAAATAAAATAAAAATAAAATAAATAAATAAAATAAAAAATAAATTAAAATAAATTAAATTAATAAAATAAAAATAAAATAAATTAAATTAATATAAATTAACTAATCAAAGATTTTATGGCTGATAAAATTAAATCAATTGCAAGAATAAAAGCATAAGAAAACAAAGAACCCTTAATAATCTTTTTTCCCATTCTAATTCTTTCCTCATCACCAAAACTGAATTTTTTCATAAAAACACCAGTACCAACAGCAACAGCCGCAGCAGGTGTAGATAATTTTAAAAGCCAACTTTCTATATTTTCAAAAGCAGAATTAATTTTAGAAATTAATTTTGGTTCACCTAAAGCAAAACAAGAATTTCCAAAAATAAAAAATAAAATAATAGAAAATAAAATAATAAAATTAAAATAAAATAAAAATTTTTTAAACTTAACCATAATAAACTCCTTTCAAAAAATTAAATAAAAAATAAAATAAAATAAATTAAATAAAAAATAAAATAAATTAAAAAAATTATTTTTTAAAATAAGGAATCATATCCAATTTTTGAGGATTAAAAATCTTAATCCCATCAGACAAAAAAGTAAGAGCGGTAAAAGTCACAAGATCTCTAGTAAAAAAATTAGTATCATAAATATAATCACTCTGAAAATAAGAATTAACAGACTCAGAAATATTAGAATTCAAAGAATTCAAACTATTAGTAAAATAATTAAAATTAGTTTCCTTAGCACTCTCAGAAAAAGTTTTAGAAATCTTTTTCTTATCCTCTTTCCCTAACTGTTTTTGAGCCTCCTCAATAGTAAATAAATCATCAGTCCTAAACCAAATCTTATTAATAAGATTTTGAGTAACAACCTTAACAGAAGCCTCATCCTTCAGCGTATTTTTCAAGGAAGAATAGCTCTGAGTACTAACAATATTAATACACTTAGACTCTCTACTTAACGAAAAAAAATCGCTATCCGTTTTTGTACAATACTTATCATACTCATCGCAAATAAAAGCAGTTTTTCTAACAATGCTACTAGACAAAGAAGACAAAATTTCAGTCTGAAAATCCAACTTCAAATAAGTTGCAATAATTTTAGCCAAAAGGCTATATTCAGAAATATTCATATTCAAAACAACAATTTTCCCAGACGCAACTACATCATGAAAACCCAAAAAATTCAATTTATTTTTTTCAGGAGAAAATGTAGAAAAAACATCATAATCAGAAATAAAAGTATTAGTAATACGAGTAATTTCCGAAATCAAAATACCCTTTGTTCTAGAATCCAAACCTTCAAATTCCTTTTGAAAAAAATTCAAACACTCGTTAAGTTCATAAACTTGTTTATTATTTAATTTAGAAGAAATAAATAAATCCTTTAAAATACAAATCTTTTCTTTATAATAGCCAGGAACAGTAATCAACTTATGCAATTCAGAAAAAGTAACGTAATTATTATTATACAATCTGCACAACTTAATTGCTTCTGCTAAAATCTGCTCTGCCTTATCAAGCCAATAAGATTCTGAATTATTTTCAGAAAACAAAGTCAAAATAGTTTTTAATCTATTTGCCAAAATAAGAGGTTTCAAATTAGGCTTGTGCAAAGGGTTATAATAAACGCCAGAATTCAAGCCAATAACAATTAAATCATCTTGCAAATTATAAAAATTAACATAATTTTTCACTTGATTATAATAATTTCCTTTAACATCTAGAATTAACATTCCTATTTTATCCGTAGGATTTTCACTATTATATTTAATTAATTGTTCGGTAAAAGGATACATTGCGGAAGATGTTTTACCTGATCCGATAGTACCAGTAATTAAAAAATTTTGATATAAACCTTTTTCAGGAATGTAAACTTTTTGATCACCATTTTTTCCAATTAGTAAATTTAATTTTGAAAAATCAATAATGGATTTATTATTTTTTGATTCTTTATTAATTTTCTTAACAAATAAATTACTTAAAAATCGATTAAAAATACAATTAGAAAAAATTAAATTAGAAAAAATATAAGTGAAAATAAAAATTAATTTAATATATTTCCAAAGAACAGGATTTTTTGAACAAATATCAAAAGGATGTATTCCATAAGTAATAATAATTTCTTCAGAAATAAAAATAGGATAAAAAAGATTAAATGCTACTACACAAGAAATAAAAACAAAAATAATGCAAAAAATAAATTTACGTTTTAAAATTATAATTCCTCCTTCTTAATTTTTAATTTTGAACCTTGACGAGTATGAAAAATTTTTAATTCGAAAAATAAATAAATTGAATATAAAGTAACAAAAAGATTAATAATAAATATGATAAAAAATAAATTTAATAAACGAGAAATAATATCACCGCCTTACTAATACAAAAATATACAACATTTTTTTTAATTTGTCTATACTTTTTAGAAAAAATATGATAAAATTTAAATGTAATGCTAAAAAATACAAAAATATATAGCTTTTTATTAAAAAAATTAAGGAGGATAACCATGAAATTTAGTAAAGATACAACAATAGGTGAAATTTTAGAAAAAGCACCAGAAAAAGCAGAAATATTATTAGAAATAGGAATGCACTGTTTAGGATGCCCTGCATCACAAATGGAAACACTAGAGGAAGCATGTGATGTACATGGAATAGATGTTGAAGAAGTAATAGCAAAATTAAACGCATAAAACATAAGCAAAAAAGTTTAAAAGTAACAAGTGAGTTAAAAAAAACAATACATTTGTCAAAAAAACACGAAAAATTAAAAAAAATAAAAAATTTTTCAAAAAAATTTGATAAATGTATTGACATTTGAAAAAAAATATAGTAATATATAAAAGCGTTACGGATACGTAACAAAAAAATGGTGACGGGCTATTAGCTCAGGTGGTAGAGCACTTGACTTTTAATCAAGTTGTCCCGCGTTCGAGTCGCGGATAGCTCACCAAAAGAACTAAATAAT